>QHXL01000231.1:3931-14191 GCA_003222935.1 Acidobacteriota bacterium | reverse complement strand
GTCTTCAACACCGAGTGCCTCTCGCGCCAGGTCAGACAGTTCATATTTGCTGCGGTTCGGGTCCAACAGATACGCGGCGAGAAAAGTGTCGTCCTTGACACCTTCCAGGGTGATATTGAAACGGCTGAGCAAACCGGTCGCGCGTTTCAAATCGTGCACAGACTTTTCAATCAAGCCGTTGGCCAGTACTTCGCGAAGTGAATCGATCGCTCCCTGAACGCCGCCCCCAAATTTTTCGAGATCGACGTACGCTGACACCCCAGCCTTCGCTGAAAATGCGATCCCACGCGTTGTCTCGAGTTCGGAGAAACACTCCTGTTGACCTGAACCCGCCGGAGTTGAATCAGCAACAGCAATGCCGACACTCTCGGCGTCAAACAAGGTCCGGACCAGGTTGTCCAGATCTGACTTGGTTTGGATCAGCTTGTAATTCCGTTCAGTTGCCGCGGCTACAGGCTTTACTTCGGCAGCATCAGCGTACTCGCGTGAAAGTGCCGCAAACTCCAACTCATGAAACAGCTGATAGGCAGCGCTTCGATCGGGTGGTCGCGATTTAATCTCGTCGAGTTTCAGAGGTACATCCAGATTAAGTTGGATACGGGCCAACTCGCGCGACTGTCTGATCAGATCGGCATTATCGCGCAGCGATTCGCGATAGGTCTTGTGTTTTACTGATTCCCAACCCGCCAACGCAGCTTCGATGGACCCAAACTGTTGAATGATCTGGACCGCCCCTTTTGAACCGATACCAGGAGCTCCAGGAATGTTGTCGACGGCGTCTCCCATGAGGCCGAGCAGGTCGACTAACTTGTCAGCCGTGACGCCGAATTTCTTCTCCACCCAGGCTTCATCACACCATTCAATTGGCGGAACAGGTTCCTTTCTCTTCATCACTTGCGAGTTCTGCCTCATACAAACGACGTAAGGGTCCTGGACCAGCTGACACATATCTTTGTCGTTTGAAACAACAACGCACTGCAGCTTCTGCTCCGCTATCTGTTTTGCCAGCGTGCCAATAACGTCATCGGCTTCGTATCCAGGAGCGTTAATAACTGGAATGTTGAATGCTTCGCAGAGTCGAATGATGTATGGCAGCTGACTGCTAAGGTCGTCGGGCATCGCTTCCCTGTTGGCCTTGTAGTCAGCAAAGGTCTCGTGGCGAAACGTCTTCTCTTTCGACTCAAAAATTGCCGCGATGTAATCGGGCTTTTCCTCACGTAACAATTTGATCAGCATGTTCGTGAAGATATAAACGGCCTGGGTGACCTGGCCCTGCGCCGTTGCCAGTGGCGCTGCTCGATTCTGCATTGGCGCATAGAACGCGCGGAAGATGTGCGACATCGAGTCGATCAAGAACACACGTTGAGGTCGCTCGTTGCTTCCGGAAACTTTTTTGTCAGGCATGTGAGGTGATCATAGAAAGGCAATTAGTGAGTGTCAAACAAGTCATACGAGTAGCACAGACCTCAGTCTGTGTTTTCGCCGAAGTATTGAGACATCGAGACAACACAGACTGAAGTCTGTGCTACTTACTTTGTAACTCGCCAACATGAGCTCGAACTGTTTCACCCAACGTATCCAGGTTATATCCACCCTCAAGACACGAAATTAATCGACCCTGGCAACTTTCTGCCGCCCACTGCTTCACTGAGCGAGTCATGTCGACGAAATCAGCGTCGGTCAATAACAGTTGGCCCAGCGGATCTTCCAGGTGCGAGTCGAAACCGGCCGAGATGATAATCAGATCGGGTTTGAAGTTTCTGCTCATCTCCTGCAGCGCAGCCTCGAATGAACGTTTCTGCTCGACAGCAGGCGTCGCGGCGCGAAGCGGTAGGTTTAAGGTGTAACCAAGACCACGGCTGGTTCCCTTCTCCCCTCGCGTTCCCGTGCCCGGGTACCACGGATATTGATGCGAAGAAAAGAAGTAAACACTTGGATCGTCGTAAAAGATTCCCTGGGTGCCGTTACCGTGATGCACGTCCCAATCAACAATTGCCACTCGATCAATTTCCGGATACTTCCCTTGAGCATACCGAGCAGCGACCGCAACGTTATTGAACAAACAAAACCCCATGGCTCTTTCTGTGGTGGCGTGATGTCCCGGTGGTCGAACTGGAACAAATGCGTTGTCCACCTCGCCCGACATAATCAAGTCGATAGCCTGGCAAGCTGCACCCGCGGCATGACGTGCCGCATCAAGCGACCGCATCGAGACGACGGTGTCAGCATCTAAATAGCCAGAGCCTTCACTCACAACCCGCTCGATCTGTTTGTACAGCTGCGGTGAATGTGCAGCCTGGATATCGCCGCGAGGCGCTTGTTTCGCGGTCACTTCAGTCAACGAGTTCCACAAGTCGCTACCTTGCAGCGCGCTCATGACAACGCTATAGCGCGAGGGATTTTCCGGATGACCAGGACCAGTGTCGTGCTCTTTAAAGATTGGGTGATGAACGATAGCTGTGGTCATAAGGCGTTTGCAATTCGCAGTTTGTTTGGGATTTCAATTCATCCTACCAACCTTCTCGCTCAATCGAAACTCTTCACAAGACGGACTGTCTCAAAATCGATTTCGTAGCGCTTATTTGAAAGTACAAAAACGTACGGTATCAAAACAACTCAGAACATCCGGCTCTCGAACCGGTAGTTTATGAACCGCAAAACTCCACGCATTTGCACGCGTTTTTGCGAGGTTTTGCTCAACTCTACCCTTGGGAATGCTGATTGCCATTCGTCTCAGTGGCAGGTTTTCAAGGTCGCAGGCAATTCCGAACAAGGGAAAACGGGGGGTGCCACATGAAAAGGATTTTGGTCTTCATGCTAGTACTGAGTTTATTGGTGATTGGCGGAACGCTGGTTTCCGCTCAAGGACAATCACCACAGCGACAACTTTCATTTATTAACTTTACTGATCACAACTTACAGAAAATAGAACGGAGAAACAGCGATGGCATATGAAGAAGAGCAGGCAAAACGAAGTCGAGTGGTGGTTGAAACACCGAACGCGAAACGGGAGTTTGTTCAATCGGAATCCGTGCGCACGCCCGATCGCAATGGCGTTTCGGCTGGCATGGTAGGTGTGCTCGTCGTTGTGGCGATAGCACTAATCACAATGCTCGTGTTGTTTTGGATGAGCAATCAACAAACGACAGATCCAAACGCTAATACAGTGGCTCAACAACAACAGCCACCAATCATTCAACAAGCTCCGGCGCAGCAACCTCCGGTGATTATTCAACAACCGGCTCCAGCGCCCGCAACACAAACAGCTCCGATAATTATTACGCAACCAGCGGGTGGATCAGCATCTGGATCAACTGAAACCTCCGCAGCAAACAACGACGCTACGATTCAGTTGTCAATCGACAAGCAAATGACCGACGATCCAAACCTTTCGAGCCTTGGCGTCACGGCCACCGTGATGAACGCCAAAGTCACCTTGATCGGTACGGTCAAGAGTGAGACGTTGAAGAATCAAGTTGAGAAAATGGTTCGCAGGATTAAGGGCGTAAAGGAAGTCGACAACCAGATTACTGTGGTTGCCGATTAGTTACGTCTAATTGTTTGGGGGGACAGAAGCGCCGCGCTAGTTTAGCGCGGCGTTTCTGTTCTGTGTTACCTCTGCGACTCTGTGTCTCTGTGGTTCATGAATGTGAACGAATCCTTAACCGCAGAGACACGGAGACGCAGAGATGACACAGAGAAATCAATCCTAATAACTCTCAGTATGTTCGCGCAGCCATTCGCTTACCTCTTCAGCTGTCGGTTCGCGCCCCAGCTCCTCCTTGAGCTTCTCACGAACGAACGCTTCCTCCTGAACAGCCGCCTCGGTCAAATCTGAATTCTCTTCAGTATCCATAGATCTTCACCTCTGCAGTTTCTAATGATGTTTCTACGACAAGCTGTCCGCCTTCACAAGTCATGACCAGGCGGCGTGAATTCTCGTGTACATAAAACTCAACGCTCTGAATAGGAGACGCTTCTGGCGACGCTGTCAGATGTTTGAGCGACGAACTATTTCCCCGCGAAACCTCGTCAGCTTCTTGACGAAGCTCGCTCTTAAAGGCTTCGTCAATTGTTAGTTCATTTATCGCCATTGGCTTTGGCACCAGTCCCATTTCTCCATCGAGGTAGATGTTCCAGATAAAGCCTATGTCTAACAATAAAAATGCCGTTTCATCCCAAACCAGGTAGGCCTCAACAGTCGCACCAAGAACATGAGCGATAACGTGATCCTGATGAGTTGTCGTTTCTCCTGCGACCCACTCCGACATTAACGTTCATACTCCATCAAACTTTTCGACCTTACCGCCGCGATACAAGCGGCGATCAGCGAACCCAAACCCCCGACAACAACGGACAGAGGCGCACCAATAATGGACGCCAGACTTCCTGCCTCGAGCTCGCCAAGTTGCGGTCCACCCATAAAGAACATCATGTTGATTGCGGTCATACGTCCGCGAAGATGATTTGGTGTTACAAGCTGACGAATCGTCTGCCGCAGTACAGTGCTAACTGTGTCTGCGGCTCCCGTCACGGCCAGCATCAATAACGAGAACCAGAACACTGTCGAGACGCCAAACGCTGCGGTAGCAATCCCGAACACCGCCACTGACACGACAACCAGCCGACCTTCCCGACGAAAACTACCCATTCGCGCCATCACGAGTGCGGTTAGGACTGAACCAATCGCCGGCGCTGCCGCGAGGAAACCATAACCCCTGGCATCGACGTGCAACTGCTCCCGGGCAAAGATTGGCAACAGCAAAGTCGCTGAAGCAAAGAAGGTGGCAACGAAGTCGAGAGTCATTGTCTGAACAATAATAGGTGTCCGCCAAACAAAGTGCAGGCCTTCTTTGAGTGCTGTAAAACTTAGCGCCTCACGTCTACCGCCCTTGAGTTCGGGACTTCCACTTGCTCGCATTGCTATCAACGCGGCGATGACTGCCAGAAAGGATGCGGCGTTCAGGGCGTAGATAATCGCAGGTCCACTTTCAGCCAGGATGAAACCCGCCAGGGCAGGACCACCAATCATCGCAATGTTGAAGACAATCGAGCTCAAACTTACGGCATTGGGAAAATCTGCAGTCGGCACAAGCGACGGCATGAGTGATTGTCGAGCTGGAATGTCGAAAGCTGTCGCGGCTGAGGCGAGCGCGCTGAGCACATAGATGGGCCAAACACTTTTGAGGCCGGCGAAGGTGGCAATCGCGAGCAAAGCAGCCGTCGTAAGCAGCACGCTCTGAGTGACGACCATCAAACGTCGTCGATTAATCGCGTCGGCAACCACTCCACCCATCAATGAACAGACAATCACCGGAACTCCGCGAAACAATCCGACGAGCCCGAGAGCAAAGGCAGACCTTGTGAGGAGGTAAACATGCCAGTTGATCGCCACGGACTGCATCTGGGACCCGGTGACAGACACAATCTGGCCCAACCAGAGGAGGCGAAAGTCTCGATGCTTTAGAGCTGAGAATGAGGAGCGTCTGGAAGTAGGAGTTGATTCAACAGTTGACTCGGGCATGTGCCACTAAGTTACAGGGTCGAGGCTGTAGACTCAAAAGGAACGAAGCACTCAACCGAGTTTTACTCGATGTAATGTTCGCTTAGCCGCACGCGTAGAGATGGAGGCAAAGACTTCCAGCTCGCCAGATAAAAGGATTTTGGTGTGAGAACTGAAGAGCTAACACGCGAGCAATGCCAGACAGATTCCGTGTCGTCGTACCACCATTGATAGAAAGGACCGCCGCCCTTCCGGCTGTAGAACGCCGACACTCCTCCGTCTGGCTGTGATACTACTGCTCGAATGTATACACGTAGCCCATTCACGCAATTACTTCCTTCGATTCCGTTTTGGAGTTAACTCCAACAAGCGCAGGTGAGGGCTTCGTCTCGTCACGCTTTTCACGAAGCGTGTAGGTGATCAACCCGCGTCGTGCCTCTTCCAGGGCGATGCTAATGTTTCTTACTCGGGTTGGATCGGCTACGATTTTTGGCGCAGCACCTCTTAGCAATTGCTTGCTGCGAAGTCCCGCAACAACAATCATCCTGTAGATTGAATCGATTGATCGTAAATCGGCGTTGAGACCATTTTTTGAGCTGAAGGTATTGTTCATAAGTTAACTTATCGACTATTTAGAAAACGCGTAGGAAATAGACCAGGGTGGGGAGTACGACGAAGCCAATTCCAGCGACGTGCAACCAACTCAATCCTTTTTTATGACACCTTGGACATTGAACTCGCCAAAGTGCCAGTAGTGTTCCGCAGTAGCTACAGGACCAAATCAATTTCAATCGCTCTGTTTCAGGAGACTTCTTCATACACGACCTTGGTAGTTTCTTTGTGACCCTGGTTGATCAGGGATTCTCAAGTTTCAAACTAATGCCTGTTACGTAATGTGCAACTCTCGTTCGCGGTCGTGTCGCATGAAGACCAGAAAAATCAAGAAGCCGGCGATACAAGCGAGCAAACCTGTCGAGAGAGAAACCCACAGGTGTCCCCGACCGCCCTGCAGATCAAGTATTCCACTGGTACTCTTAAACGTAACAAACAGATAAAACTGCCAAATGGCGATACTCAATAACGCTGGTACCGCTCCGAGGGTCATCCACATTCCACTGTTGTTCTTGTCTTGTTTCAAAGGGCCACCTTTTCTGAACTGCAACTGCATAAGCTATCGAGTATTTCGACAAAGGCGCGGGCGCGCGTAGCCATAGGCAGAACTGCACATAGCTATGCAGTAGAGCTTGAAGTTTAGATTTGTGGTGAATGAAAAAGACATCAAGAGCATAATTTCATCGGGCGGTCGCGTTTCGAAAAACAACAGACGGCACGAGGAAAAGGTTGTAATGCTGGTCCTGATGTCGAGAGTGGGTTTCTAAAGAACTAACTAACGATGTCAGTCTAACACACCATTGATAATTTGTAGGGGCGCCACTCCGTGGACGCCCTCTCACCTTGAGAAGATCCCTGGGACTTACGTCTCACTATTAACGGTATCGTACGAATCGTTCAATTTGCGGAAGTGGTATCCCATTGCTGCTAACCGTAGAGATTCAGTCATTCGATCGTGGTGTTTGCGCAACGCCTGAATAAAGAAACGCCAAAACTCTTTTCTCTCTCCGTCGATGACACCGAGCTTGATCTCATCGAGCAAGTTATACGGCGTCGGCTCTTTGGTTTCGGTTGCCGTACGCTTCAGCGAGTCTAGCGCACGCTGGTAGTACGCGCGTGGCTTGTAGATCGTCTTCATGATCCCCTCGTAGCCGGCAATCAATCGTGCAGGATCCATCTTCGTAACGAAGTTCAAAGTGCTGATCGTGTTGTTCCCCGTAGCGTCTTCACCGAGTAGCCGGCCTTCACGTTCAAGTCGTCGCCACAATTGTGTATCAGGCAGAGCATTCAACATACCGACCATCGCGAGTGGTATCGCACTCTCACGAATAAACTCAATCTGTCGCTCAAAGATATCTTCCGGATCGTTATCAAAGCCGACTATAAAGCCACCCATGACTTCCATGCCGTAACTCTGAATCTTCTTAACCGACTCGAGAAGATTACCGCGGTTCTGCGGCTTCTGAGCTTCTACCAGGCTTTCTTCAACAGGAGTTTCAATTCCCAGGAACACGCGGCGGAAGCCCGCATCACGCATGTTGTTGAGCAGTTCATCGTCGTCAGCCAGGTTCAAACTTGCTTCAGTCAAAAGTGAAAACGGATGGCCGTGTCGCTTCTGCCAATCAACGAGTTCCGGCATCAGTTGCCGGACATTTTTCTTGTTGCCGATGAAATTATCGTCGACGATGAAAACTGGACCACGCCAACCGCGTCGATTTAGTTCGTCAAACTCAGTCAGGATCTGGTGGTTGCTTTTGGTCCGAGGTACGCGACCGTAGATCTCGATGATGTCGCAGAACTCGCATGAGAAAGGACAACCACGCGAGTATTGAACAGACATGCAACTATATCGCTTGAGATCTACGATATCGAAATCGGGAGTGGGTGAGATCGACATTGGCGGACGTTCAAGAGCTTTGTAGACGCGCTTTGCCTCACCTCGATCGAGGTCGGTGAAAAACTCCGGCAAGGTTGTTTCGGCTTCACCCTGGAAGATGTGATCTGCGTGTGGTAGTTCTTCGATAGTGCTCGTTACGTATGGCCCACCAAGCACAATTTTCTTACCAAGTGCCGTGGCCTGCTTCACTACCTCGTGCAGAGATTTTTTCTGAGCCAGCATGCCGGTGATAAACACCATGTCGGCCCACTCGAGGTGAGACTTTTTCAACGACTGGACGTTGAGATCAACAAGACGTCGTTCAACCTTCTTCGGCAAAAGACTCGAAACCGTCATCAACGAAAGCGGCGGGAAAACAGATCGCTTTCCTTCAAATGGCAATGCATGCCGAAAACTCCAATACGTCTCCGGAAACTCCGGATTGACCAATAACACCTTCATTAAAATTCTCCTCCCGTCTGACACTTGCGATCTTAGTGGTAGACCTCAAATATCAGGGTAATAGTTGTGTAAGATGTAGACTTTTCCGGAAGACGACCTTACATTTTTGCAATTCAAGCACTTTTGCTAAACCAGCCGTTTATGGCAATCAATCACTGTGTTATAACTCGTTCTATCGCCCCAAACCCGATCATAGTGCAGCTACCGGACAAGGAAGGGGTTTATGGGTATAGAAAAAGACATCGAGTTTAAGGTTGGCCGCAGGTTGTACGACGGGACAATTAGATTATCAGTGCATCCACCGCAATTAGTACAGCTAAGCGTCTGTTATAAAAGCGAACGTGCCAGCTCTGTGATGTTGACACACGATCAGGTTCAAACACTAATGAAGGCTCTTGCAAGTCTGGAGCAGTCCATCGGAACCGCTAACGAACCATCGGAGGATTGGGACAGCAATGAACGCCGCTTAGACGATAGCCCAGACGAGAATTCAAGGAAGACTGCGTAGCCATACCGCTCGAGCTTAAGCCACGTTCCACTCTTAGATCGCATCAGATTGGTTAGTTTTCCACTCGAACCCGGGGTCCGTGCAATCCAAACAAATTGAATCCGAAGGAATCAACCCTCCTGAAATCTAAACGAAAGGCACTTTTCCCGATCATGAAGACAAAACTTTCCCGCACTCTTGCGTCTTTCCTAATGTTGCTCTTTGCAATATCGCCTGTCTGGGCCACGTGCGGCGGTGGCGGTGGCGGTGGCACTGGCGGCGTAGGTGGCGGCAGCGGTAACGGTGGTCCGGCTCCGCAGGTCTATAACGTACCCTGGAAAATGTGGGAACCGAAAGCGGCTCCATCAAAGGGCCTTGTGCTCTATTGGTTTCCTGCCACCAATGATGAATTGAAAAAATCGCCGCTCAAGACTTCTCGCCTTTTGACTCTCTACTCGGGTCAATGCGTGACGATGGCGATCGCCGACTTTCGCGCCAGCGAACTGCACAAACTGATCGGCGAATCTGCGCCTCCGGTTGCGGTGCTTGCATCCATTGATGGCGTTCCGATCAATAAAGTGGAAAATATCGGGGGCAAACTCAAAATCGATCAAGTAGAAAAAGTGGTCGACTCTGAGATGAAGCAACGCGAGTCGGCACTCGACGCGCAAATGAAAACCGCCAGGGAAAAAGTAAAAGCGGGCGATAAAGATGGGGCAATCGCTGCTTTGAAACCGGTGGCTGACGAATGCCTGTTCCCGAAAAAAGCAAAGGACGCTGCGAAAGAGTTGAAGAAACTCGGTGTCGATGGCGTTGGCAGACTTGATCCAACTTTTGCTCCAGTTATTACTCCACGTGAAAGCGCGCGTATCGAACAGGTGATGCGCAACGGTCTGCTGGCCGAAATCGCAGAACGCTATGTGCAGGCTGAAAGATTTTATAACCAGGCTCACAAAATGGATCCCGCCGATCCAACACCACTACGCTATTTAGGCGAACTCTACCGGCACCACACGGGTGAATGGGAAAAGGCCAAAGCAACTTTCAACACAATTCTCGAAATGCCGGCGGATCCGATTGCTCGAGCCGTGGCTCTTCACGGACTCGGCAAGATCACAATTCACGAAGGTCAGTTCAAGAAAGGTCTCTCGCTGATGGAACAGTCCGTCGCCGAGTTTCCCCTTGCGCTCGCTTATCGAAACCTCGCTGTCTACTGGAATTCGGAGGGCGACCTGGAACAGGGTAACGCCTACACTCAAAAAGCGCTGGCCCTTGATCCAAAAGATCCTTACAACCTCGTCTTTGCTGCGGTGTTTATGG
>QHXL01000231.1:0-3918 GCA_003222935.1 Acidobacteriota bacterium | reverse complement strand
CGGCCTACAACCTGGCCGCCATCTATGCGCAAACGGGGCACAAGCGTGAAGCACTGGCCTTGTTGAAGCGTCACTTCTTCCAGTACGAGCGTTACCAGGCAGTGCGTTCAAAAGAGATGATGGAAGCTCGAGTCGACGCTGTCTTTGATTCGTTGCGTCAGGATTCATCGTTTCTCGCGTTGACCAGCGGCGCCGATGGAAGACTGCAAATGCCGATGAACAATATGAGAGGCATGCAACAAAGGTAACGGTTCGAGTTGTGTTGATTGAAGGGATCATTTTCCAGATCTCATTTGACATTTTTCAATTACCAGTTGAAAGAACGTTCGAGGCTTTGAGTGGAACCTCGGAGAACTGAATGAAATCAACTGATAATTGAAAAATGTCAAATGAGATCTGGAAAATGATCCCTTTCTTCCTTCCAGACAAGGTTCCGATGAAAATATTTCTGCTCTGTCTTGTCGTGCTGCTAAGCGGTATTGCAGCGGCGCAAAAATCTAAACCAGGAACAGTTGATACGGCGTTACTTCGAACGAAGTTAAAGGCACCGTTCAGCGATCACCTGGCCATCATCAAGCACGAAACCACGCGCCGCTCAAACTGGCACGGAGGTCAGTTGTTTTGGCTTGTGTATGTCCAACCAAAACGAGTCGGCCACTTTTCCATCAAGTATCGATACAACTACAACGGTTCGCTTTACTCACATGTCGAACGCGAGTTGCCATTTCGAGTTGGCGAACAGGGCTGTCTGCGTGGCCCGCAGGGACATGGTCTGTATAGCAAGTTTTGTTTAGGCGATACGATCATTCTTCCGATTGCCATCGAGAATTTTACTGAGCACGAATTCAGCCTAAAGTTCACTGACGAAGACATTCGGGACGAGCCCTTCTCATCGTCAGCGGATCAGGCATCTGTGGAGCAACCGACTAATCCAGTTGCCGCTCATCTTGACTACATCAGTAGTAGTTCTCACGTCTCGCCGCATCGCGCCGGCGGCTACACGCTCCAGCGCTATGCAACGTTTGAAGCACGTCAGCCCGGACGTTTCAATCTGGCATTGACCAACGGCGAAAATCGGCCAGTTGCAATACCAGAACTTGGGGGCTATCCGATTATTGTGATTGAAAAAACTACCCCGATAACGGCTATCGCTGGTCGCGAGAACGTTGAAGGTTTCAGCAAGGGTTACGACGGTCGTGAGTATTCGTCGTCGACGGGTGGCGGCACGAGTTATCTAAGCAACGTGATCATACTGCAAACAGGTGATCGGTTCACGTTTGAATACGGTTCCGAAATTCATTCAAGAGATGACGAGTGGAAAGAACGCGCAGACAAAACTTTTGGCCAGCAAACTGAGAAGCCTCCAGTTATGCACAAGAGGCCATTCGCGTTTGATCCAGACTGGAACTACAACGAGTGGATTAAGGAATATCTACCATAATTTGTAGGGGCGTCCATCCGTGGGCGCCCCTGCTTGCGTTAAAGGATTTTACAATTCCACAAAGGGCGCCCACCGAGGGACGCCCCTACAAATTCCATTCGCTCAATGCTATCCTTCGAGCCCTTCAAGTGATTTCAAGTTTCACCATCATATTTGCAGACAACTTAGGAAGGTCTATGAGAACGAATTCCTTTACCCGCTTAATTATCGCAGTCTGTGTACTCGCTCTTCTGACGACTCCATTGATTTTTGCTCAACAAACGGCGTCGACTCCGGCGAAAAAGTTTGAACTAACTATCGACAGCATCATGCGCGGCCCCCGACTCGTTGGTTACGCACCGTCAAACGTCTACTGGGCACAGGACAGTCAAAAAGTTTACTTCCGCTGGAAGCAGGCCGATGAACCACGGCTTAAAGAGACAAGTCTGTATGTGGTGAACCGCGATGGCTCCGAATTGCGCCGGCTATCAGAGGAAGAATCACGACTCGCGCCACCTGCGAATGGCGAGTTGTCCAAAGACAAGACAAACACCATCTTCGCCGAAGACGGAAACATCTTCATTTACGATCACGTCAAGAACGAGCGTAAACAACTTGTTCGCACGTCTGACCCGGAAAGCAATCCACATTTCACGTTCGATCAAAAACACATTTACTTCACTCGACAAAGTAATCTCTACGTGATGTCACTTGAAGGCGGATCACTCGAACAACTCACCGATATTCGCACGTCAACACCAGGTGCAGGCGGTGCCGCTCCAACTACCGGCGCAGGCGGCGGTATTAACGTTCGACAAGGACAAGTTCAAGGCACTCAAACTGGAAACGAGAGTCAGGAGTATTTGAAGAAAGAGGAACGCGCCTTACTTGATGCTGTGCGTGAACGTGCACTGCAACGCGAAGAGCAGGAAGCAAAGCGCAAACAACGTGAGACGCGGAAACCTTTTACTGTTCCTGCTGGTCAGAACATCGGCAATCTGAACCTTTCTCCGAACGGTAAACTGGTTATCGCAAGTATCAACGAACCGGCAACGGGAACAAAAGCGACGATCGTCCCGAGTTACGTCACCGAGTCCGGCTACACAGAAGACATTCCTGGTCGAACCAAGGCGGGTGATCCACCGGGAAGAAATCGTCTCGTAATCATCGATGTCGAGACCGGGGAAACAAAGAATGTCGATCACGGACAGCGTTTGTCCATCCCCCCTGCGACAAACGCGACAACCGCGACGACCGCGACAACCGAGCAACCGCAGAGAGATACATCAACCGATCAGAATCGTACCGCGCGACCTCAACAACCCAGAGATCGTGAGGTACAAGTCTTTCAACCGCAGTGGTCCGAGGATGGAAAGAACGCCGTCTTGATGGCCCGGTCTGGAGACAATAAAGATCGCTGGGTCTTGTTACTCGACGCCGCTACCGGCAAAACAAAAGTCCTGACCACTATCCACGACGATGCCTGGGTGGGGGGTCCTGGATCATTTACGCTCGGATGGCTACCGGACAACCGGCGTGTGTACTTCGAATCCGAACGCGACGGCTATGCTCATCTTTACACCGTGTCAATTGAAGGTGGCGAACCTGTGCAACTGACGAAAGGAGAATTTGAAGTCTCCGATGTTAGTCTGTCGCGCGATAAGACGAAATTCTATTTCACGTCGAGTGAAGGAAGTCCGTTCGAACGACATCTCTACACGATGTCGATTAACGGTGGGCCACGCACAAAGATCACTAACCTTGCTGGAAACAACCAGGTCGACGTTAGTCCGGACGAGACGACGCTGGCTGATATTCGTTCCTACAGCAACAAACCCCCTGAGCTTTACCTGCTGGCAAATAAACCAGGCGAGGGTACAGCCGAGGCGAAGTCAGTGACTACCTCTCCGACGCCTGAGTTTTTTACATACGACTGGGTCGATCCGCGTATCGTCAGTTTTAAGGCTCGTGATGGCGCAACCGTGAACGGTCGGATTTACGTGCCTGCAAACTGGAAACGTGGTGGTCCAGCCGTCTTCTTTGTTCACGGCGCAGGTTATTTACAGAACGTTCATAAATGGTGGAGCTCCTACTATCGCGAATACATGTTTCATCACTTGCTGACGGAGAAGGGTTTTCTTGTCTTCGACATCGACTATCGTGGCAGCGCCGGGTACGGACGTGATTGGCGCACAGGTATCTATCGGCATATGGGTGGCAAGGACTTATCGGACCATGTCGATGCGGTAAAATACCTGGTTAGCGAATATGGAGTCGACGCCAAGAGGATCGGGTTGTACGGTGGCAGTTACGGCGGTTTTATTACGTTGATGGCACTCTTCACTGAGCCAGACGTCTTCGCCGCGGGCGCAGCGCTACGCCCGGTTACTGACTGGGCCCATTATGCGAACCAGTACACGGCGAATATTCTGAATCTACCGCAGAATGACGTCGAGGCGTATCGCAAAAGTTCGCCAATATATTTTGCAAATGGTTTG
>QHXL01000230.1 GCA_003222935.1 Acidobacteriota bacterium | reverse complement strand
CATCTTCGTGTACGGGTTACTTGCTGCACTGCCTGGCTCAGTACTTCCCACGCTGGAACGCAATCAGTTTCTGCCTAGTGACAGCGCTGTCGGCACCTTTCTTCTTATCAATGCTGTCGGTGCGGTCCTGGCATACGCCGTGAGTGGACCAATCATCGATCGAATTGGATCAAAGGTGGCGCTGCTGGTTGGTTCAATTTGCGTAATCGGTTCGATGATCGGATTCGCGTTGATAGTAACGAGAGTGCAAGCCGCATCCGCACTAATTTTGATCTTCGGCTGCTCACTGGTACTCGGTTTCGGGGCCAATGCGATCGTTGCGTCGGGGCATGCGCTCGTCGCCGAGGTCGCCGATACCTGGCGAAACTCAGCACTAAATCTCCTGGACATCTGTTTTGGTCTTGGTCTCGCTTCCCTTCCACTCGTAGTGCAAGCACTCCAAAGGCGAGGTGGACTTGAACTGATCTTCTGGTCGTTGGGTGCTCTAACGGTTGTCCTTCTCCTTCTAATTGTGACCTCGCGCTTTCCGGCGCCCACCCAATCACATTCATCGGGGGCAGGTGAAGCTGGTTCACTATTTGGTAACCCCTCGTTCCTACTTCTAGCATTGGCACTGTTCATGTACGTCGGCGCTGAAGTGTCGGTCGGTAAATGGGTCGTCACTTTTATGGAGCGCGATGCGAGCATACTTGCCAGCCAGGGTGTTAGTGCTGCTCATTTGGAAGCAATGAGCCGAATGTCTCCAGACGCTCTCAACAAATTCTTTGAGGCTGATCCAGTCGGCGTCGGGATTGCAGGCTATGCGTTACGTACGCTCTCACTATTTGCGATGGCGTTACTGGTAGGACGACTTATATCGAGTCTTTTATTAGGTGTGTGGCGAACGAACAGCTTTTTGTTAATGACAGCTGGTTCGTTGCTCACGACGGTGTCGCTGCTAATTGCGTTTACTGCGAGTTCATCCTCGACGGTAAGACTCGGTCTCATCGCAGCAGGCTTTGGGATGGGACCCATCTTCCCTACTTCGGTGGGCCTTGCGTCAGTAATGAATCCGAGGATTGCAGGCTCTGCGATGAGCTGGGTGATGGGTGTCGGCTTCGCGGGCCTACTCGTTATTCCACCCGCGGTAGGTTATGTGTCCAGCGCAGTTGGTGGATCCGTGGGGAATGTACGCACCGGTTTGACCGCGGTAATCGTTGCGTCGGTAGCGATGCTCTTGCTGCATGCGTTGTTGCTGCTCAGGGAACGTGGCAAGACGGCCAGGTGATCTCGACTGCCTAGCCTTTTCCCTTCTTCCATCGAGTCGCTGGAATCATTTGGTCCCGACTGTGCGACCAGCCAGTGAGGTCCAGGGTAAACACACCGTTCTGAAATGGCAGAGAATCGATGACCACGCGTCGATCATCCTGCTTCCTCGCAATATTGATATCGAAGATCAGGGTCATCTTCATTCCTTGATACGCAAGGTCCACCCGCGGAAACTCCAAGGTGCAAGTAGCGGCATTCGCAAACTCCAATGCCGACACCTTCTTGCCCTTATCCCAATCAACTGAGTCCCGCCAGTAGTAAGTTACTCCATCGCCTGTGAAAGATACTTCGCTGACCGCAGTACCTGCATTTCCGATGGTTTCAGGCAGTTGCTGGTGGATAGTTTTAAGTTCCTCTCCACCAACAACGGTTCCCTTCCCGTCGCGCACGATGTAGTCAACAACCGCGGGATTACAAAACTGAGCTCTCACCGACGTCAACGGCAAGAGGGACAGCCCGAACAAAATTCCCAGGACTTTAATCTTCCTATTCATCGTCGATACTCCTCTAACTCTTACCCGCCAGCCAAAATAATTAATCAGTCTGTCAGCCCTCTTGAAAAACAGTGTGTGTTAAGGCTGCTGATTAAAACACTACCTCTCCGACGGAGAAGACAATCACTACTCTCAACACTGTGTTGTTGCCTCAGTCGGAAATCTTGCCAATGAGACGTCTCGAATTGCTGAAGTGTTTAGCCGTCTCAAACTATCTCTGAGGTACACATAGAAGTATGCGCAACGACCGATTTCAAGTCTTGCGAAAAACTGAGGTTTCTCACCGTCAATCGCAACCTCATAGCAAAGAGAAGCCTCGTGTTCGACCTCGCCAAATAATCCCCCACTGATAACTCCCTTGCATTTTAAAGGGTCAGTTACGCGAAACCGGTACTCGCTGTTTTGGGTACGGATGGAAATTTCGTCCATTTGCTTCAAGTCTTTCACGGTGATCCACATAATCCAATTCCTCCACCTATAAGTGGCGAAGAGTTGGAAAACATCACTGCGGGTCAAACAAAGGAGCGAAGAAAGGATCTTAGCCGCAGATTTACGCAGATGAACGCAGATCTGCTGACCTTGTCATCTGCGAAGACCTGCGTAAATCTGCGGCTAAGATCCATTACACAACTACTTTTTCACAACGTCGAAATAGTAGAAACCAACATCCTCCGTCGTGCCGCTCTCCGTGATGCCCTTTAATGCTAGTTCGTACTTGCCATTTCCAAGAGCAGTTGCGGGGACACCGAAAGGAATACTCCGACCGTGACTGCCGCCGCGCGCCGAGAGATTTCCCTGGGCCAACACTTGCTGTCCACTTACGGTGCGCAGTTCCGCCCGATACCGTCGGTAATTTTCTTGTGGATCGATACCGATTTGGAGTCTCACCAAATTCACATCTTTACCGATCGCCAGTTGTGGAACTGAATTGCTACTACGAGAAATACCTGGAACTAGTGAAAAAGCAACGACGACCGGCGAGGTTGGTGTGGTGGGTTGTGGCGGACTGTCAGGTTGAACTTCAGGAGTTGGAGTTTGTTGCGGCGGTGTGCCGCGGTTCGCCATGAGTTCTTGATTCCGAAGACGCTCGTCAACAAGGTCTTTCTCGAGTTGGCGATTCTGTGCCGTCTGTGATTCCTGCGCGGTCTGAAGCCTTGCGATTTCAGAACGAAGCCGAATTCTATCGACAACTAACCATGAACCAACAAAAAACAATAATAACGAAGCCAACGCAAAGGAGTAGGCCATTACAGGGCGTGTAAAGAACGCTGCTAACTTCGTGCTCCATGATGGAGCTATTGCGACATCAGGAGCCGGCACCGTGTTTTCCTTTACAACGGTGGCAAGTGCTTTCGCGAAGGCAAACTTCTTTCTACGCTCTGCTGAGGCCAAAAAGTGTGTTTGAAAACTCTGTCGTTTATCTTCAGGGATATCTCCACTCACGTAATCGTCAATCAAGTCCTGCTCGACGGCCTGAATCTGTTCGAGAACTCTCTGATCTGCAAACGCCAGGTCTTCTATTTCAACCTGTTCTGGTTCAGGAAGTTCGCCAAGCAAATACAGGCGTATGTTTTGTTCACTGAGCGGAGCTTCAATCACGACTTAGCAGTCTCCTCTAAATATATGTTCTGGAAAAAACTCAATTTCCAGTTCACCCAGTTTTTGTTCAGAAAGTTCGCCGAGCAATCTTCGTGTCCGATATGCTTTAGCTTGTCGTAACGAAGATAAGAGAATTTCTAAGGGAATGTGGCGTCGATCGTCACGACAAGCTAAAGCATATCGGACAATTGGTGCCTCATATATGAGTGGTCGGAAAATCGCTTTTGTCACATCTCTAAACAAATATTTTTCTAGCCAACGTTCACACATTCCTCAACGCAGCCTTGCAAACGTTCCCGAAGCCGCTGGGCTCGCATTCGTAAAGTATTTATCGCAACACCCAAACGCTGTCCCAACTTCCTCCGGTTTTCAATTTTCTCGCCCTTGTCGCCCTGGTAATACTGAATGATGAACTCGCGGTTATCGGGGGAAAGTTGCTGAAGACATGTTTGTAAACAGTCGATTCGAGACTCGGATTCGGGTACGTCGGCCACCTCACTGTAGGAGTGCTGGTATTCGCCCAGTGCCTCACGCTGTCTGGTAAGAGACTTGATTATTTCCAAAACCAGCAATCGGGCCACGCCCATCACATATCCCGCGGGCTTTTGGATCTCTTCGCCGTCTGCAATTTTGCGCGCCACGCGATTAAAGGTTTCGTCGGCATGATCTTCTGGAAAGGGACAACCACGCCATTCGAAGAAGCGGACCAGGTTGGCACGAACTTCCAGATATTTTTGGGCAGCGCTATCCCGGTTTGGGTGGAAAACTGCGAGGAGATTGTCGAAGGCCTCGGGCGTGAGAGTCCATTTCCGAGTGGTGCTCGAGGGCGGATTTTCTGCGTTAGTCATTAAGAGTTCTAGGGATCGAAGGTCGGGGCAGTAGCCCGACCGTGAGGGAGGGCTTTGACATCGCTACGGAGCCCTCCTTGACAGTCGGGCTACTGCCCCGATCCTCACTTCCACTCACCTTGTAAAGTAAACGCGGCCCAGTAGCGGGGTTGTCCCCATCGCTTGTCTTGCCACATGCTAAGTTGCGCTTTTCTTAGCGCAGCAGCCGGACTCATTCCGTTGCCCGCCAATAGATTTGCATAGAACCGATCCATCAATACCGCAGTGGCACGGTCCTCTGTCTTCCATAAACTCGCCACAATTCGTGAGGACCCTGCGTACATGAAAGCGCGAGCCAGGCCAACCAGGCCTTCTCCCCTGATATCTTTCCCAAGGGCCGTCTGACACGCTGAGAGGACAACCAGGTCGGCCGAGAGATTCATGTTGTAAATATCGTAGAGTCTCAAGAAACCGTTTTGCGGTTTGCCTTCCTGGTCTACAAGCGACAACACAATTCCTGAAAGATCAGCATGTCGACTATTAATTAGACCATGCGTCGCAAAATGTACGATGCGGTACTGCTTCAAGTCCGCACTCGTGGCCGTCGATTTATTTGCCAAGAAGTCGAGCGCTTCCAGACTGTTGTTCCGGGGAACGAGCCGCATTATCTGTTCCGCTTCCTGCCGACTAAAACGCAACCTGGGAAAACCGTTAAGGCCTGACTCGTCGGCGGACCTTTTGACGTCACCCGCTTCCGCCAACGCTGGACTGTCTAAACGCAGATTCTTCGCTGCTGAACCGATCCGTGGGTCTTGATTTCCAAATACCGGATCCGCAAACACCGCGATCGTCTTTGGCGGAGGTGTCCGATCTTTCGCGTCGCTTCGGAGAATTCCAAGCACAGACGCTGAAGGAAGAACGACGACTTCATGGTTGGCGATCAAAGGAGCAGGGCCGGGAACGGGGGACGCGGCGACATGGTTAACCGTCGCGGATCGCCCGGTCGCCGCATCGGCCCTTCCCAGCGTCTCGGTACCCTTCGTTCCCCGGCTCGGCGACTCCGGTTCCGGCAATGCTCCAAACGGAACATATTGCAGAATGCCATCACCTACGATCAGGAGCCGTTTGTTCTTCAGTTCAGACGCGAGCGGTGCTAGTAGCATCCGACTCAGTCCAGCCGCTGAGGCAGGATAGTCGCTGTCAGCCTGATCAATTCGCTTGTTTCTTTGCTCGAGTGTTTCGTTGGGAACGACGCGCTCTGCTGCGGTCACTAACTCGTAAACACTGCGAGCCGACTTCTCGACCTCAACACGCGCCGGCAATTCAAACGTCTTAAAGGATGTCGAGGAGACTAAAAACAAATAACTCTTCTCTTCCCCGAGGGCGTATTCCAGCAAGACAGTATTTTGATCGAGCAAGCGAGATTGAATTTCCTGCAGACTTAACGAAACAGGTTGAGTAAGCGCTGTGTATCTGGGGCTGCTTTGTCGAATTTTAGTCTGTAGCTGATCATATTCTGTCGTGAGAACATCCAAATCTCTCTGCATACTTTTAGCCTGCTCCTCAGTGTAGTTACCACTGAGTAGAAGCTGTTGAAGTTCTGCTTTATCAGAAATCAACCTTCGCAAACTTCGCTCGCGCTCGAGCAACATTGGATCCACGCCTTGTGCGATTTGAGCACTCGCTTCGACTAAGGACTCAAGCAGCGAGCGTGCTCGCGCGTTTTCACTTGCTTTCAAAGCGGCAACGTCAAATCCTCCACTGGGATTTTGTTTGTGCAACCGCATTAGAACGTCGATATAAACTTCATGATAATTGCGAACGGAAGCAAAGAACGAGTTCCGTCGATTTCGATCCTTAAGGTTGATGCGTAAGGATTCAACGGAAGCTAGTGCAGCCTCAACGTGGAGTTTGGCTGCCGGCAATTTGCCCTGGTCACGTTCGACCTGGGCCAATAGCGACAAGGTATCAGCTTCTCCGGATGGATCACCAATGCGCCTGGTAATCTCCAACGCCTCGGTGAGGCACTCCGTTGCCTTCTGGGTTTCGGCTATCTCGCGATAAACGCCGCCCATATTTTTTAAAGATGCGGCAAGTTGCCTGGGGTTTCGAGTGCGATGAAGGTCAACAGCTCGCTTGTAGTATTCAAGAGCCTTTTGGTGGTCGCCGAGATGCGAATAACAGTTTGCCATGTTGTTGTAAGTAACCGCTTCACCCGCGGTATTACTTGCGGCAATACGTAACTTCAACGCCTCCTGGTTAACCTCTAATGCCTTCTTGAAATCTCCAAAGTCCGCATAGTTAGCGGCAATATTGCTGAGCGTATTGCCCTCACGGAATTGATTGCCTAGCTTCCGAAAAATTTCGAGGGCCTTCACGTAGAAGTCGATCGCCTTCTCATAATCACCCAGCGAGGCATATAGCCAACCGAGATTGTGAAACTCGATTGCCTGACCGCCGGCGTTACCATACTTTTCGTAGAGTGCTTGAGATCTGGTATACGAATCCAGGGCAAGCTCGTACTGGCCCATGCTCCCATATGTGTTACCAAAACTGTTGAAAACTACAGCTTCACCCCGTTCTTCCCCCAATTCACGTCTGATCGAAAGCGCTTGATTGCAGGCTTCAAGTGACTTGGCATACTCACCAAGATTTTCGTGCACCACGCAGATATTATTCAGGAAAGATGCTTCCTTTGCGCGATCATTCATGCCCTTAAGTAACTCGCGTATCTCGTTCAAAAACTCCAGGGCCCTTCGTGGCTCACCTATGTTTTGATTAACCAGTGCTAGATTGTTGAGCGTA
>QHXL01000229.1:5565-12731 GCA_003222935.1 Acidobacteriota bacterium | reverse complement strand
CATACACATGGGGATTTGCTTCTCGTCGCATTTGCAGAACGACTTGAGCGAACACTCCGACCCGTAGATACACTCGCCCGCTTCGGTGGTGACGAGTTTGCAATCCTGCTCAGCGGTATTGTCGACACAACTGACGCGGTGCGCGTCGCGGAACGAATTCACGCCGAACTGAGCGAGCCATTTAATCTGGATCGCAACTCGGCTTTTGCTACTGCGAGCATTGGCATCGCGCTCAGTTCGAGTGGCTATGACCGTCCTGAAGACATTCTGCGGGACGCAGACATCGCCATGTATCGTGCAAAAGAGAATGGCAAGGCGCGCTACGAAATGTTTGACCACGGGATGCACGCGAGAGCCGTCCAACGACTACAGCTTGAGAGTGATCTACGACAGGCGGTCGAACGAAAAGAGTTTTGTATTCACTATCAACCAATCGTCGCATTGGAGAGTGGACGACTGGCAGGCTTTGAAGCTTTGGTACGTTGGAATCATCCGCGACGTGGAATTGTGTCACCGGCTGATTTTATTCCCGTTGCCGAAGAGACCGGCCTGATCGTTCCCATCGGTCAGTTTGTTCTGGAGGAAGCTTGCAAAAAAGTTCGGGAGTGGCAGATCGGTTCGCCAAGTCACCGTTCGCTTAGCTTGAGTGTGAACCTGTCGGGACGACAAGTTGCACAGCAAGATTTACTCGATCGCATTAAGACCGCTGTCGACCAAAGTAAGCTGGCGCCACATTGCCTAAAACTCGAGATCACGGAAAGCGTTGTGATGGAGAACGCTGAAGCCGCGGCATTGATGTTCAAACAGTTGCGATCGATCGGCGTGCAGTTGAGTATCGACGACTTCGGTACAGGCTATTCATCGTTGAGTTACCTGCACCGCTTTCCACTCAACTATCTGAAGATTGATCGATCCTTCGTCATGCGCATGACCACCGACAACGACAATGCGATCGTTAAGACGATTGCAACCTTAGCCCAGAATCTCGGTATGGAAGTTATTGCCGAGGGCATCGAGACTGAAGAGCAGCATCGACAGCTCAAAGAGCTCGGCTGCGAATTTGGCCAGGGTTATCTCTTCTCGCGTCCCGTCGACGAGGATGGCGTGCTCAACTTGTTAGCCAAGGAAGCCCAGCGCGACCTCGCCCTTGGACTCGATCCTATCGCCGAGAGCGACGCACTCGTTGCGACGTTGTACCCCATGTAGGACAAACCGCAGATTGACGCAGGTTGACGCGGATCAGCAGGTAGAGAGGTTGTCGCTCCACCGTCTGATCCGCGTTTACTCGTGTAGATCTGTGGCTTAATGGGTTAAGAGATCTCGCCTCAATCTGTTAAAGTTGACCAATCCGTTGGCACAACCACGAAACCCACCCAAGGCATCATAGGCGGGTCGGAAGTTTACTTTTGTTAGGAGTTTTGAGTTTTGATGAGATTGTTTCGTTTGAAATCGATTGTTTGGCTGATCCTGGTTTTTGTTCCGACGTTTTCAGTGTTTGCCCAAAACCCGTCGACAGACGTGGTGATGGTGTTGCCCTTTGAAAACACCTCTAATCGGCCGGAATATAATTGGGTCGGCGAGAGCTTCGCCGACGCGCTCGCGGAACTCCTTAGCAAGCCGGGCTTGATTGTCGTTTCAAGCGATGAACGAGAACTTGCCTATCACCAACTTCGACTTCCAGAGACCGTGATTCCCTCACGCGCCACAGCCATTAAATTAGCTCGCCAGGCAAGAGCAACAATGATCGTGATTGGCAGCTACTCGGTGACTCCGCCACCAACAGTGGAAGAGAAGAACAAAGACAAAGCGCCAACAGACGCTTATGTCCAGGTAATGGCTCGAGTCATCAAGGTGAACGAGGGTCGCACGCTTGGCGAAGTGATGGACGGAGGTTGGGCCACACGACAGTTTGATTACGGCGCACCACTTACCACGCTGCAGGATATCCACGGACGACTCGCTTATCAGATTCTGTATCAACGCGACAAGGCATTGCCCTACTCGCAAAATCAAATTGTCCAGGAAGCAACCAAGATTCCGCAGAAGTCATTTGAAGCCTACGTCAAGGCAGTTCAACTTCCGCTTAACGAGCCGCGTCGCGAAAACTATCTCAAGAATGCGATTCACTACTACGCAGAGGCCCTCGGCGGCGCAGTCTACCCACAAGCTTCGTTTGAGCTGGGTCGAACCTACATGAACCGTGGCAACTGGAAAGACGCCACGGAAAATTTCGCGAAGCTACAAAAGAAAGATCCGCACTACGCTGAAGCCGCTTTCTACGCGAGTTTGGGATACACAAAGCTCGGTGATTATGGTCGAGCACTGGCCACGGTGGTTCCGTTGTCGTCTGACTTGCCGTTGATTGGTATCTACAACAATGCCGGAGCAATCGCTGTTCAGGCAGCTCGCGAGAATAAGGTTGAAGCTGAGCGCTCTCGACTCCTGGCGCAGGGGACAAACTTTCTGTCCCGCGCAGCTGAATCAGCACCCGACGATCCGATGGTCCACTTCAACTATGCCTACGCCCTTTTCCTCACCGGTAAGTTTGAGGAAGCCGCGGAACAATTGAGGGCAGTGATTACTTCAGATCAAAAGGATGGCTATGCGTATTTCCTCTTTGCAAAGGCCTTGACCAAAACCGGCAAGACTGAAGCCGCCACGGCCGCCGACAATCAAGCTCGACGTTATATGCAGACGGCGTATGCAAAGTGGGAAACTGAATGGGCGAAATCGCAGTCGACAAGTAGTGTGAACTTGCGCCTGCGCGATGTGCTGAATCGCAACGAAGTTTTTGACAACATTCGTAACCGGAGATTGTCTGAGGTCGACACGCCGAGTTCAACGACGCAGGACCTGCTCGTGAAGGCCCGGGATCTTTATCAGGCGGGTCGGGACGACGAGGCTTTGCCGGAGTTACATCGAGTCGTGATGATTGAACCGACAAATGCTGAGGCGTATCTGTTGAGTGGTAGGATTAATCTTCGTCGCAGCGATCAGGAAGCAGCCATAGCGGCTTTGAAGACGGCCATCTTCTGGGACCCGAAGATGATCGATGCTCACATTCTCCTGGGCCGAATTTTTCTGGACCGTGGCGATCGTGGTGAAGCAAGAAAGTACGCACTCAGCGCCATCTCCATCGACCCGAATAATCAGGAAGCAATGGCCCTCCAGCGCCAGGTAACCATGGGGAATTAGTAGCGCCCGCGCCTCTAGCCCTGGAACCAATAAAAAGATCATCCACAGAATACGCGGGATTACTCAGACTGTAAGACATAAGCTGAGTGGGATTATCAGCTTTGAGAAATCTGCGTAGTCTGCGTCATCTGTGGATAAAGACTTCGTTGATGATCTATTACCTCATCACAATCGCGGTCGTTATCTCCCTCATCGCGCTCCTCATCGCACTGCGCTCACGGCGTCACAAACTTCTATTCACACCTTCCAACCTAATTGGCTCATCGGCGATAGTGGATAAGGCGCTCGAGCCTGAGGGGTCTGTAGTCGTTCGGGGGGAAATCTGGCTGGCCCGCTCGGTGGATGGCAGTTCAATTCCTGAAAAAACCAACGTGACCATTGTCGGAGTCCAGTCTCACTTTCTGCTGGCCAAATAGTGGCGAGCGGTGCAGTAGGCAGCGGTGCAGTAGCCAGCGGTGCAGTAGCCCGACTGTCAAGGAGGGCTCGCATCTGATCGATCGAGAGACTGTGACTCCTCCTTGACAGTCGGGCTACTGCACCGCTGTGTGGACCAATCAAGGCAATCATGCCTGACATCCAAAAACTGGAACTCATACGAACCAATTCCAGTTTGTGGCATAGCGGGTGCTCAGTACGTAACCGGCACGACACGGAAGACTGAAAAAGTTGACTGTGCCCCCGCCGCCTACATCCCCTGAGCGCCGCCTGCCGCTGCGCCAGCCACCTTCCGAGCAACCCTTCAGAGCATCCCCCCAAAATGTGGACCCAGTCAGTAATGACTGGGTTCTCCCGCTTTTAGGAATCGAGTAGCACGGACTTCAGTCTGCGTCGGTCGCATCACCTAACTAACGGAACACAGACTGAAGTCTGTGCTACCTAATTACTAATCGCCCCCAACTTCCAGAAAAACTTTTCGTGGCACACGAGGTGCACAGTAAATAACTGGCACGCACGGGATAACCAAAAGTTAACTGTGCCCCCGCCGCCATCATCTCTCTGAGCGCCGCCTGCCGCTGCGCCAGCTACCCTCCGAGCAGCCCTTCAGCCCTTCCCCCCGAACTTATTAGACCCAGTCAGCAATGGCTGGGTCTTCCCGCGTTTATAAGCCTGTAAAAAGAAAAAACCTAAGACATAACGCAGCGCATGTCAGTGCGATCGGTTCCTATGCGAAGTGAGTACAGACTGAATTCTGTGCTACCCCCTCGTTTCCGTAATGGACGAAATTTGTCACTTTGTCGGTGACGGTTTCTGTCTTAATGAGTCAAATCTCGACCACTTCGGGCAGCCTGAACGCCTCAAGATGGTCGCCACAAAAAATATTTTCGCGAGGCTTAAATCACACCGACGAGCGACCTCCACTTCTGCACCTTCCAAATGGTTTTGTTAAACTCGCGGCAATGCAACGCACTATTGCCGCCGAGCTGCCGGGTAAATCAAATTGGCTGATAACCGCGACCTCGCGAGCGCGCGCCATCGCCCCCACCCGCAGTGAGTGGCTCGGCGCTTTGGCTACAACCATCCTCCTGGTTCTCTCATTCCCAAATTTCAGTCTGGCGCCGCTGGCATGGATCGCCCTCGTTCCTTTGCTCGTAGTCATAGTGAAACGTCCGTCGCCGGGTAGCGCTTTCTTATTGGGCTGGGCATCGGGATCGGTGTTTTTTTATGTGACTTGTTACTGGCTTACCTATTCAATGATCCATTACGGCGGCATACCGACCTTGATTGCCTACGTCTTGCTTATTCCTGGCGCTCTGGTCGTTGGAATATTTCCAGCGTTTTTTGCCGGAGTAACGGCATTGGTAATTAAGCGTTGGGGCCCGTTGGCCGTTCTAATTGCGCCATTCACCTGGGCGACATTTGAATGGTTGCGACTCGGAGTGACAGGTCAACTCTGGAATGCAATCGGCTACTCACAGGCCGAGCTCTACTTTGCAATCATCTTCCCAGCTCGCTGGGGAGGTGTTTATGCCGTCGGGTTTTTGATCGTCGCGGTGAACGCCGGCGTTGTCCTGGCGATACTGATGCGTCAGCCCAAAGATTTAGTGATCGCCGGCGTAGTCATCGCAGCAGTTCCGTGCGTGATGCTCGCTTCCTGGAAGCAGAGTTCACACCCGGTCGCACAACCCAGGCTTTATGTGATTGCTGTCCAGCCAAATGTTCCGATGACAATGGTCAAGTCAGTTGCTGAGATGAAGGAGTTGCTTGACCGTCATCTCGCGTTGAGTATCAAAGCTCTGAACTCGCTACCAGCTGACAACACTCCCCGCCTTGTTGTGTGGCCCGAGTCGCCGATGAATTTCACATACGCGAACGACCGAACCTTTCAAGAGCTCGTCGCCACACTCACTCGCGATAACCACACCTCATTGATCTTCAACTCACTCGAACCCGGACCAAATGATGGCTCTTACAATTCAGCGTCGCTCATAAATGACGAGGGTCGGCTGATCTCTCAGTATGATAAGATTCGCCTAATGCCGTTTGGCGAATACGTGCCCGTTCCTCAGTGGTTGGGAGGCTCTTTGATATCGGGTCTGGTTGGTGAGTTCACACCTGGCGACAAGTACACCTTGATGCCGGTTGGCAACCAGCGAGTCGGAGTCTTTATCTGTATCGAATCTGCTTATCCGTGGATTCCGAGAAGACTCACCGCAGAGGGAGCTGACGTTCTCATTAATATCTCGAACGACGGTTACCTTGGCCCAACAGCAGTTATGCGACAGCATCTGGCGAACACGATCTTTCGCGCTGTTGAAAACGGTCGGCCGTTGCTTCGCGTAACGAATACTGGTTTGTCGGCGTCGATAAGAGCAAACGGGTTCGTGGAAGACATTACCAGTGGATATGAGGTGGATGTACGAACCTGGAAGATTGGCCCAGCATTCACCAGCGATACGTTTTACACTCGGCATGGTGACATTTTCGTTCAGCTTTGCACGGTGATCACAATCGCAAGTTTATTGACAGCTGTTTTTCTAAGAAGGAGTAGTAGAAGTTTAAGATGAGTGAAACTTTATCAATCCAGGAATTAAGAACCTCGTTTGATGGTTTGGTTGCGCGAGTTGAACAACTCGGGAGGTTTCTTTGATGTACCTGCGCGACGTGCGGAGTTAAGCACTATTGAGACGCAAGCTTCGGCACCCGATTTTTGGAATAACCAGGAAGCAGCGCAAAAGCTTTTGCAAGACCGGAGCCGTATCGAGAAGAAAATTGATCGCCAGGAACATTTTCAATCTCAGGTAGACGACGCTGGAGTGCTCTTTGAGTTTGCGGAGGAAGACGAAAACTCGATAAAGGAACTTAGTTCCCTGCTCGAACGGCTCGAGCACGATTTGAGTCAAGCCGAAACTGAAATGCTCCTGGCAGGCGATAACGATCGCCGCAACGCTATTTGCACAATTCATCCGGGCGCTGGCGGAACTGAATCTCAGGATTGGGCTGAGATGATCCTGCGGATGTATCTCAAGTGGGCTGAGCAACGAGAATTCAAAACTGAGATTCTCGAATATCAACCAGGCGAGGAAGCTGGACTGAAGAGCGTTACGTTCAGAGTTGAAGGCGAGTACGCCTACGGGCTACTCTCCGCCGAAGCCGGTGTTCACCGGCTCGTCCGAATCTCGCCCTTTGATCAGGCAGCAAGACGTCATACCTCATTCGCCTCCCTTTTTGTTTATCCCGAAATCGACGAAGAGATTGAAGTCGACATCCAGGACAAAGATCTGCGCGTAGATACTTATCGAGCAACAGGCGCAGGCGGCCAGCATATCAACACCACTGACTCGGCGGTTCGTATCACACACATGCCGACCAACATCGTGGTTTCCTGTCAGAACCAACGTTCACAACATCAAAATCGCGCAGTGGCGATGCAGGTTCTAAGGTCGCGCCTTTACGAACTGGAACTTGAAAAGCGAGAAGCCGAAACCGCTCATCTCGAAGCCAACAAGGCTGAGAACTCCTTCGGCTCGCAG
>QHXL01000229.1:0-5392 GCA_003222935.1 Acidobacteriota bacterium | reverse complement strand
AAAGAGATGGCAACTACAAACATCGAAGAGAAGCCACGCGTAATAGCACCCGGCGTGGGTCGTCGCAATGAGATTCTAGCGATTCTCCTTCTCGCTGTTGGGCTATTGTTGGCGCTGTGTTTGATTTCAGCGGCGTTTTATCCAAACGATCCGTCGTGGAATTCCGCGGGCGCCAACGAAACCCGGAACTGGGCAGGTTCGGTTGGAGCTAATGTGGCCGCGACGGTGTTTCAGTTCATCGGCCTGGCAGGTTACCTCTTACCACTACTTCTCTTCGCTGCCGCATGGCGACGCTTTCGCACTCGCAGTATCAGAAGTCCTTTCACACGTATTGCCGGGTTAATCGTTTTAGTTATCGCAGCGTCGGCGTTACTTTCCATTTCTCAACTTCATCCACTCTTCGATTCCAGCGTTCAGCCTGGTGGATTGTTAGGCACTGTCGTCGCACAAGGCTTAGCCAGTGGACTGAATACTGTTGGAGCAACTGTTGTGCTGGTAGCAATCGCCGCTACTGGCCTTCTGCTCGCGACAAACATTTCTTTCGTTCACCTTTACGAACTGCTCGCTAACGCGATCGGGACTCGCTTCGCGTTTGTAGGTGCAATTCCCGATCGATACAGGGCGTGGCGGGAAACTCGACGAGAACAGGCTGCACTGCGCAAGGAAACGAAAGCAGCAATCAAAGCGGAACGAGAGGCAGCAAAGAGCCAGTTGCGTCAAACTTTAAATCTGAGCCCGGCGGAACGCGTCGCCGACTTCCTGAAAACACCCGAGCCGACGCCGGAAACAACCTCGGTTATTCGTGCTGAAGCGATCATAGGAGAACCGGTCGGATCCGCAGTAGCCGTGGGAGCAGCGGCAGGCGCCGGAAGGGCAACGGTCACCGGACGCGCTAGCAAACGAGCCATAATTACTTCGGGCGACGATGACGAAGAAGACCTGGAAGAGATGGTCAAGGGCGCTTCAGTGCTGCGCGTAAAAGCAGAAGCACCGGCCACAGGTAAACTTCCTTTCGACGCTACGAGAAAGGTCAGCTATAGCGATTACGAGTTACCTCCACTCGGGTTCTTGAACGAAGCACCACCACACAGTGAACAGGCCGACACCGAACTGTTGGGACTTGCCACTCGTCTCGCGGAGAAGTGCAAAGAATTCAACGTGTCCGGGCAAATCAAACATATCTGTCCCGGACCCGTAGTCACCACGTATGAGTTCAAACCTGATCCGGGTGTGAAGTACTCGCGCGTAGTTTCTCTAGTTGACGACTTATGTCTCGCATTGAAGGCTGAATCGATTCGCATCGACCGGATGCCCGGCAAACCGCACGTCGGTATAGAAGTTCCGAATCCGCGCCGGGAGACGATCTTCCTTCGCGAAGTGATCGAGTCGCGTGCTTTCCGGGAATCGGGATCAAAACTCACGATTGCCCTTGGCAAGACGATCGATGGTTTGAATTACGTCGCTGACCTGGCGAAGATGCCGCACCTTTTAATTGCAGGCACGACCGGGGCCGGCAAATCTGTCGGTGTTAACTCGTTAATCGTTTCCATTCTTTATCGAGCAAGACCGGACGAAGTTAAGTTCATCCTCATCGATCCAAAGCGACTTGAACTCGGACTCTACGAAGACATTCCACATCTCGCCGCACCAATCATTGTCGATCCAAAACTCGCGTCGCGTTCATTGAAGTGGGCTGTGGGTGAAATGGAACGAAGATACAGGGACCTCGCCGGTTGGGGTGTCCGCAATATCGACGGCTACAACACCGAAATCATGCGTCGTAACCTGGTAAAGGAGTACGACGAAAAGGGCGAGCCACACAAGCCTCTGCCCTACATCGTAATCATCATCGATGAATTGGCCGACTTGATGATGACTTCCGGACGAGAAGTGGAAGAGTCGATCACTCGTTTGGCGCAGATGGCTCGCGCAGTCGGCATTCACCTCGTGTTAGCCACTCAACGTCCTTCAGTTGACGTCATCACCGGATTGATTAAAGCAAACTTTCCGTCGCGTATTTCTTTCCGCGTGTCGTCGAAGATCGACTCACGAACGATCATCGACACAAACGGCGCGGAGCAACTACTCGGTCGGGGCGACATGTTGTTCCTGCCTCCGGGCACGTCGCGTTTGATTCGTGTTCACGGCGCCTACATCGACGAGCAGGAGATCGGCAAAATCGTTTCGCACATCAAGTCGCAGGGTCCGCCCGCGTACGATGAAACGATTACTCAGTCGGATGAGGAAGCGCTGGGTCTCGAAGCGTCTGAAGGCGCGCATGACGAGCTTTTCGAAGAGGCGTTGCGTATTTGCGTCGAGATGAAACGCGCTTCTACCTCAGTGTTACAGCGTCGCTTGCGAATCGGCTATGGCCGCGCCGCCGCCATCCTCGACATCATGGAACGCGAGGGCCTCATCGGCGCCGCCGATGGTTCGCGTCCACGTCCGGTACTCGGTCGTGCCTACGAAATGATTGCTGATTGGGATGAGCAAGGTTCAGTCGACGACCAGTAACTGAAGAACGCTCGCCATCAAGCCCTTTCGAGACATCTCTGCGAGAACTTTCCACTTCACCTGTGGAAAAGTCTGTGGAGAAATTCCGTGTTAACCCCCTAAACTTTTGATTCTTAAAAACTTCTAGCAGAATGCACACTCGAGCGGCGTGGTGATAACTTGTTCTGAAAGTGTTGTTTGCATTCATGAAACAAGGTTCATTCGATAGGCTACTTTGTCAGGACAACCACTCAATCGACTTCGCCAGTCCGCCAGAGAGATGTTTGACGCCGCACTCCGTGCAGTCGACGCAGAGGAACTGACTCGTCGAGCAATTCAATCCCCGGAAGGTCGCGTCAGGGTTGTCGAGACAGAGTTACGTCACAGTCGAGCGATCTATGTCCTGAGCATCGGCAAAGCGGCCGCATCGATGTCTCTTGCACTTGATGAGTCTATCGGTGATCGCATTGCGGGAGGTCTAGTTACCTGTCCAGCTCCCTGCGAAAGTTTACCGAGCAAGTGGCGACAATTTGCGAGCGGTCATCCTCTTCCAAATTCCGAAAGCCTTACGAAAAAGCTGACTCCGAAAAAGCAGTCGTGATCTTTGCAGTTTCAGGTGGTGGCTCCGCGATGCTTGAATGGCCCATCAGTGAAAGCATTTCACTTTCTGATCTTCAGCAAGCTAACCGGATACTGGTTCAATGCGGGGCAAACATCGCCGAAATAAATACCGTTCGACGCGCGTTCTCAGCGGTTAAAGGCGGAAAGTTAGCCAGTCGAGCACCCAACGCACAGATTGTCACGCTGATTATTTCCGACACGAACCCGGGAGATGAAGCGAGCGTCGCGTCAGGACCGAGTGTTGCTCCATTGGCAGTCAGAACAACAGCGAGTGAAATAGTTCGTAACTTTGAGCTGGAGGAAAAACTACCGCAGTCGATTGTGCGAGCGGTTCGTGAGGCGAAAGCGATTGAGACCCTTGGCGCTGCCCATCCATCTTATGTCATCGGAGACATGCAAACCGCCATCAATGCTGCAGTCGAACATGCCAGGTTACTCGGGTTTAATCCCCTCGTTGCTTGCGACATCCTTGAACAACCGATTGCTGAAGGCAGTAAACTCCTGCTTGAACGACTCGCGAGTGATGGATCATTTGATTGTTTGATTTCAGCTGGTGAGTTCGGCTGCACTGTTCGTGGAAGTGGACAGGGCGGTCGGAATCTCGAAACAGCTCTGCGCTGTGCAATCGAACTGGACCAGCTTAGTTCGGGGCATACAGTCGTTCTAAGCGGCGGAACGGACGGAGTCGATGGTAACAGTCCAGCGGCCGGAGGAATTGCCGACGAGACTACCCTGGATCGAGCGCGTGCACTTAATCTCGACGCGTCTGACTTTCTCAGCCGCAGTGATTCATACTCATTCTTCGAACAACTCGGCGACGCCATCATCACAGGTCCCACAGGCACAAACGTCCGCGACCTCCGCATCTGCTTACGAAGTTAGTGAACTTCTTCTCTGTGCTTTCTCTGCGTAGCAAGTTCTTAAGATCTAGTTTTTCTGACAAGGTTTTTGTGATTGTGAGTTCTCGTTTTTAAGAGCAACTTCGCTTCGGCTGCGCCCGCCTGTTGTGAGGATGTGGCTTGCCCTTCCTTACAGAGTTTCCTTTGCTTCGGCTGCGCCGCCTGTTGTGAGGATGTGGCTTGCCCTTCCGTTCAGAGTTTCCTTCGCTTCGGCTGCGCCGCCTGTTGTGAAGATGTGGCTTGCCCTTCCGTTCAGAGTTTCCTTCGCTTCGGCTGCGCCGCTTTAAGTGCACAGACATGACTCATCATTGCGTTTCATCGAAGTCGACCTCGAGGGCACAGCCCAAATTTAGCGGGCGACCGATTACGGAAGGGCACAGCCACATCCTCACAACAGGCGGCGAAGCCGTTCACGCTAGAACTCCTTTTGGTTGCGGCTTTGCTGCGCTGTGTCTCTGTGTCTCCGCGGTTATCAATGGTTCGAATGCTTAACCACAGAGTCACAGAGACGCAGAGTAGACCCAGAGATTTGTTGCGCTTCTTGACTCTGAGACGGGGAATGCATATAAGACATTTTCGGTACGATTTATAGCCGAATAAACTTCATTGAAGTTCAAATCCCTCTGGAGTCTGGATCTTGTCGACACAAATCAATCCCAACGAAGCCTTAACCCCGCAACCATCTGACAGTCTTTCATTGACGTTTACTGAATTAGTCGACAAGCTCCAAAGCCGCACAGCGCCACCATCTATAGACGAAATCACATCGTGGCTATCGAATGTCCAGATAACCCAAACCGACTTAGAACCTTACCTGGGATTTAAGGACGGAAACTACTGGCGTCATCGCGTTTGTCGCAACGAGACAGCGGAAATGCTCGTTATCTGTTGGCGACCTGGTCAAAAAACTCCGATACACGATCACAACGGCTCACACGGGGTCGTCAAGGTCCAACAGGGGCTGATGTGGGAAACCATGTTTACGTACGACGAAACCCGCGGGCTTTGTTATGAAAGTGCACGCGAGTGTCCGACCGGTGAAGTCACCGGCGCAGGGGTACCAGACATTCACCAGCTCGGTAACCCCGATGTTAGTGGTCAGGATCTAATTACCATTCACGTTTATGCGCCACCACTCGGCGTGCTCAAGACTTACAAAGTCGGAAGCGCAAACGTCGACCTTTACACTCCTAACGATTTTCCAACCGACTGAAGCGCACCGTAACCTTGAGACGCTTCTCACCTACCTGTTTAGCTGTATTCATCGCCATCGCACTTCTTCCTGCCGCTTGCACGAGCAAAGCTCCAAGCGAGATCCATGTTGCGGCTGCGGCTGATCTCATTCCTGCATTCGAAGAGATCGGACGTCAGTTTGAAAA
>QHXL01000619.1:455-2592 GCA_003222935.1 Acidobacteriota bacterium | reverse complement strand
CACCAGTGGCAACGGAGATGGTGTCGACGTTGGTGAGGATCCGCTCAATCGTCACTCAAACTATGGCGTCGCATCGTTTGATCGACGTCACATCTTCGTCACCACTTACGACTACCACTTACCCTTCTTCAGTAAGCTGGAGGGGATCGGCGGTGCCATTTTGTCGGGATGGGAGATCAGCGGTATTACTCGCTACCAAAGCGGCGCTTATTTCACTGTCACCGGCAACACTGCGATTGGAACTCGCAGGGCAGATTATTTAGGTGGACCAGTCTTGCTTGCGGATCCCGGGCCAAATGGCTGGATTAACCCGGCTGCATTTGGCGCCGCTCCCGCGACTCGTCGAGGAAACAGCGGTGTCGGTAATGTTCAAGGGCCAAATCTTCAAACATGGGACTTCTCGATGCGCAAGCAGTTCAGATTCTCAGAGAGGTTCTCGCTTAGATTTCAGGCGGACATGTTCAACGCCTTCAACCGGGTTAATTTCAGAGGACCTGCCACCGTGGTTACGACCGCAGGCTTCGGAACAATCGGAACAACTGGTCCGGCGCGTAACATTCAGTTTGGCTTGAAACTGAACTTCTAGTTGTTGCGGATTCTAACGATCAAAGTGGGAGTTCTATTAATCAGAGCATTGACCTTGAGGTGCAAATGAACAAAAACGTGAGGGCAATGCTTGTTGTCCTGTGTCTGTGCACTGTGCTGGCGTCGTTGACCCACGTGGTGGGCCAGAACGGAGCAGTCGCGAAGAAGTCGGTCACGACTGTCACCTTCAACACCGAGGTGCAGGACTTTCTTGAACAGGAACTAGCCGCGCACCTGGGGGCGATAAATTCTCTTAGCCCGCCCCCGGCTCGCGTGCTGAGCGTTCCAACCACCGGTGAGTTTTCGTGGGGAACGTTTATGCGTTCACTCGCTGCGTACGCTGACATTAGCGGAAAGAAAGAACTTGCCGGCCGTGACCTGGCAAAGTGGGTGGGCCAGATCGGTCTCATCGAGGCCCACGCTGGCAGCAAAGCTTTTTCTCAACTCTATGCCGCGCTGGCGCTCCGTCATTTCGGTCGTGACTTAAAGACGAATCCACTCTGGTTGAGTCTTTCTGCCGAAGAACAAAAGGCTTGGCGCTCGCTGCTAAACCCCGAACGCTTTTACGATCCGAAAACAAATCGAGTAATTGATCTTCCGGACAATTACCTTGGTGTCGCAGCTCGTATCGCCAGCATCAGTTTCGATGTCGGCATCTCGACTGATCGAGCTTTCCTCGATCGGTTACTTGATCGAGCGGCGGAACAATTCATAGCCGGTAAGATCTATGCTGACGACTCACCACCGACCGGTCGTTACGATCGCTACTCCAACGAATACGCTCGTTACATTTGGGAAGCCGCTGAAATGGCGGGCCGTAAAGATATTCTCGATAAGGTTCGTCCTTCGTTAGTCACCCAAATGCGTTTGTGGTGGGATCTAGTTTCCGAGAACGGTTATGGTTACAACTGGGGCAGAAGCCAGGGAGTGGTAAGTTATCTCGACACTCCGGAGATCGCCGGTTTCCTTGCCGACCATCCAGAGTTTCGCCCAACGTCACTTGCCGAGATCGCCGCGCTTTACTATCAGTCGTGGAATTATCTGCGTAATGATTACCGCAACGATACACACCTGCTTTCGGTATTTGCTTTTGGTCGTGGCAACTACGGCTACATCACGCGCGAGCGTGAATGGCAACAGACGACCGGTTTTTTCGGCAAGCTTGCTAACTCACATACAAAAATCATCAACGCACTCAATAAAGAAAGCGTTGCGACTTTTCCCTCAGTTCCAACTTTGCCATCTGTCAGCCGGTTCGAATTCTTTCGTCAGTCTCCTGATAGACCGGCGGGAGTCTGGCTCGTTCGTCAGGGCGCACTTCGGTTTGCTTTGCCGATCTCAACTGGACCAAAGACGGGAGTTTCCGATTACTTGCCGGCGCCTCACGGTCTCCCAGGATTTGCGGCGCCCGTCGAACAGACCTATCCGGTGTTTGTTCCTTATGTCGAATTGGCTGATGGTCGGGTTGTCGTAGCCACTGACGGCGCGGATGAAATTATTCCTGCCGCTGACGGAAAATCGGTGCGTGCGCGTTGGAAAAACTGGTCAGTTG
>QHXL01000619.1:0-447 GCA_003222935.1 Acidobacteriota bacterium | reverse complement strand
AGTTGTTGGAACTAAATCAGGAACTCTTGCCGACGTCGGATTAGTAAGTGAAGTAGTCTGGCGAATCGAAAATGGAACTATCAGCCGCGAGGAAACCTTGAGTTCAACTCAGCCTGTTACTGTTCGTCGCTGGCAAATTGTTGTACCGAGCAGCTATGGTAAGGTTGTGACAGAAACAAGCAATGGAGCACGAGTTGATCGTTTTAGTTCTGCTGAAGGCACGCTCGCAGCCCAGTTATCAGGTGCGACGTTTCCGGTAAACGTTTCGATCGTCGCTTCGGGAAATGGCCCGTTGGGACGCGGTGTCCAGGGCGCAATACCGTTGCATCTCGTTTTTGAAGCACACGATTTGACCGTGCAAAGTGGTCAGCCACTGAAGTATAAACTGTCGCTCACCGTGGGCAGTGGTAAATGAGTCTTTATTTAAGGGAGAGATCATGAGTCAGG
>QHXL01000228.1:9470-9910 GCA_003222935.1 Acidobacteriota bacterium | reverse complement strand
TTTCATGGTCGTTCGACCCAAGTCGCGCGCTTTCGTCAAATCGGCGATGGACGAAATCACTGACATCCTCAGACGCAGGCGGCGTGTACCGCTGAACGACAAGAATGACTTTGGCGTCTCATCACAAGACTCATTACTCGACGTCTACAACCAACTCACTGGAGCTACAGCACTGGTTTTGACTTCCATCTCCTTTGTCGCCTTGATGATTGGCGGAATCGGAGTCATGAACATCATGCTCGTTTCTGTAACTGAGCGGACCAAGGAGATAGGGGTTCGGAAGGCAGTTGGCGCCACCAAACTGAACATACTGTCGCAATTCCTCATCGAAGCCGTGGTCTTGACGGCCATTGGTGGATTCGCCGGTTTAGCAGTCGGCGAGCTAGCCAGCTTGTTAATGAACAAGTACTCGCCTCTTCCGGCTTACGTTCCGCTGTGGG
>QHXL01000228.1:7215-9460 GCA_003222935.1 Acidobacteriota bacterium | reverse complement strand
TTGAATCCTATCGATGCGCTGCGTTGGGAATAGCTAAAGAGCTGAAGTCGACGTGGACTATGAGCTTTAGCCGATGTCCGATATGCTTTAGCTTGTCGTGACGCTAGCAAGAAGCCTTCCGAAGATTTTAAGTAAACCGCAGAATCATCTTGAGGAGGCTTCTTGCTAGCGTCACGACAAGACAAACGCATATCGGACATTTGCAACCCTTTTGAGAGTCAACCCGTAGTAACGCCGTGAAATTCATCGAAACCCTGAAACTTGCAGTCGCCGCAATCTGGGCGCATAAACTCAGATCTGCCCTGACCCTACTGGGAATGATCGTCGGCGTCACCGCGTTTGTCGTGGTGGTCTCGCTTATCGAAGGCTTCAATCGCTATGTTGACGAAAAGATCGCTGGTATCGGAGCCAAGTCATTCACAATCCAACGCTTCAATCCGCTTGAAGATTTTAAAGACACGGATACCATTGCGGCCGCACAAAGACGCAACAAGGACCTCACTCTCGACGACTACAACTATCTGAGAGAGCGCGCGTCTTTGATTGGAAAAATTGGGGCCAAGGCGCGTGGTACACCGTCGGATGTAAAGCGTGGCAACGAACTCATCGAAGACGTTTTTGTTTCGGGGGCCACAGCCAACTGCGTAGAGATTGAGAATCGTGACGTTGCTGAAGGTCGTTTCATCGCAGAGCCGGAGAACGACAATGCCGCTCGCGTCGCCTATATCGGCGCAGACATTGCTAACAAATTGTTTCCCGGAGGAAACTCCGTGGGTCAGGAAATCGCAGTAAGAGGTCTTCCCTATCGTGTGATTGGAGTGGAGGCCGCGAAAGGCACAGTATTCGGGATTCCCCAGGATAGTTTTATTATCCTGCCTCTGAAGACTTACGCTGTTAACTATGGTGGCTTGCTGCGCCAACGTTCACTCTACTTCATAGCAACTTCGCGCACCGATGACTCATTCAACGACGCCGTCGAAGAATCGCGCTTCCTGATGCGAGCTCGTCGCAAACTTCAGCCAAACGAGAAAGACAACTTTGGCATCGTTACCCCGGACGCGATTACTGGTCTACGCGATCGCATATTCGGCACGATCTTCATAGTTGCCATGCTGGTTCCGGGAATTGCGTTAATTGTGGGCGCGATCGTCATCATGAATATCATGCTCGTATCCGTGACTGAGCGAACAAAGGAAATCGGAATCAGGAAATCCCTTGGCGCAAGGCAGTTAGACATCCTGAAACAGTTCCTGGTTGAAGCAGTCTCGCTCGCCATCTTGGGAGGCGCTGTTGGAATCTTTCTCGCGTGGGTTGTGGGCAAGGTGGTGACAGCAACGTTCTTCCCAACTTATCTCTCATTGTTTGCGATCATGGGAGCACTTGCGGCGTCAGGTGGCGCTGGTGTCGTGTCGGGCATATTTCCCGCATGGAAGGCTGCACGACTTGATCCGATTGAAGCGTTGAGGGCTGACTAGCTATGAAGATTATCCGCAGCGACATTTACGAAAATCTAAAAATGGCGATCTCCACCCTGCGTGGAAACAAGTTGCGTTCATTTCTGACCGTGTTCGGAGTTGTCATCGGCATCATCACCGTAATGCTGATCGCATCGATCATTAGTGGTATCGACGTGTCAGTGAAGCGCGAAGTTGAGTCGTTCGGAACACGTTCGATTTTCATAAGCAAGTACAATCCCGGCATTCATATTGGTCGCATGTCGCGTGAAGAACGCATGCGGAAGGAACTCACTTACGATGATGCGATCGCTCTGCAATCACTTCCTGCGATCGACCTGGCAGTGCCGTTCCTGGACATCACCAACAATTTCTTCGGCGGAAAGTTAATGGTCTCCGGCGGCGGAAAGACGTCCGCCCAGGTCGCGCTACAGGGAACATTGCCTGAATTTGAAAAGGCCGGCACCCAGGTTATCTCGGAAGGTCGTTTCTTTACGACTACTGAGAACGACTCCAACCAGGAAGTGTGCGTCGTGGGAAGTAAGATCGCCGACGACTTCTTTAAAGTTGGTTCGCCAGTCGGGCAAACAATCAAAATTGGGACATCCGAGTTTCGTGTGGTGGGAGTGCTCGAGAAGCGGGAACAGTTTCTGATCGGCGGCGGTAGTGACGATCAGAACAATGTTATCTACGTTCCCTTCTCCGTGGCTGAAAAGCTGAAACCAAACGCTGAGGACATCTACATTCTCGCGGTCGGAAAAGTGGGAATGATGGACGAGGCTAAAGATCAA
>QHXL01000228.1:0-7194 GCA_003222935.1 Acidobacteriota bacterium | reverse complement strand
TCGTCGTCAGGTACCGTTTGCCGAAAACGACAACTTTGGCATGGAGACTTCCGAGAGCATCCTCGACAATTTCCGATCGATCACCGGCGGTCTGGCTATCGCGATGGTTGTCATTTCGTCGGTCGGTCTGATGGTGGGTGGTATCGGCGTGATGAATATCATGCTTGTGTCAGTCACCGAACGAACGCGTGAAATCGGCGTGCGGAAAGCGATTGGCGCCAAGAAGAGCGACATCATGTGGCAATTTCTGATTGAAGCCGCAACGTTGACAGGTCTCGGCGGCATTGTAGGACTGTCAATCGGTTGGGGATTCACACTCCTGTTAAGACTATTCCTACCGTCCTATGTACCGTTGTGGGCACCAATTGGTGGCTTGGTAGCCAGCGTAGGTATTGGATTGATCTTCGGTATCTGGCCGGCGTGGAAGGCAGCTCGACTCGATCCTATCGAATCGCTCCGCTACGAATAATTTGTCGGGGCGTCCCTCCGTGGGCGCCCCTTCCGCTTTCATACCTTTGCAGACAAACAAAGGGGCGCCCACGGAGGGACGCCCCGACAGGCTTACGAAATGAAGGTGGGGAATAGAGCGGTCACTCCGGTAATTAGCAACAGCCCCAGGATCCAAAACGTAATTGCAACTCCCCACGCCACTCCGCTACTCACCCGCGTTCCAGTGTTCTTCAAGCCAGTCGCCTTTAGCCACAGACCATAGAACGACAAGATACCGATCGAAGCCGCGAGTACAAAGATAACCGGGTGGTTGGCAGGCGAAACCAGGATACCAAGATTGTCCTGGACCAGCGTCTCCTGTCCGAGTATTGGATGGATGTCTTCAGGCGCCTTCAGGTAAAGCAATACCAATCCGAGGAGCTTCTGTACGACGATGATCGGCAATGAGCCGTAAAGGACCACACAGAACGCTTGCCAGAAATTGATGCGGCCGCCAAACGCCAGTGAACCGAGCAAGTACAAAGCAGCCAGAATTGCCGAGAACACAAAGACACCGGCAAACGCTTTCAGAACATTACCAGCGCGGTTGACTGGATTTCTTGCTTCTTCCAATTGCGTAGCGCGCATCGTTTCGATTGCCGACGCCGGAGGAGCAAATGGAGGGCCCATCTCTGCCAGTTTGTCGACCGTATGATTGACAATGCGCTCCGGTGTTACGCGCTGCGTGAAGGCAAAGGTGTAGACCGCACTTAAGATTACGATAGCAATGTAGGGTGCGACCCAACGTGGATAGATTCGAAGATTTCGAAACACACGCGTTGGCTCAAAAAAGATCCCGGTGAGACGTTGCAACGGGGAGAGCGGTGCCTCGGTCGCCTCGATCACGGGCAGCGGAACAAAACTCAAGGCGACGAGAACTATGCCAAGGAATGCGACCGCTGCGCCGGTCCCAATTCCACCAGAAATGATCTTGGCGATGCCTCCCCCGCAGATTGCCAGTCCTAAAACAATCAGGACAATCGCAGGTATACGCAACTTGGTGGGGCGTGGCGCTCGTGGCGCTACTTCTGTGGCAGGTGGTTGAAAGTTATCTACTGGAGCACTCATGAAATAATCCTCCTACAAGAAGACGGGGAGACAAACTTCCGTCGAAGTTCATACACAGGCTGTGTAATACGTGGCGCACTTCATCAAAGTTTCGGACACGAACGACTGGTTTTAGTGCTTGGTTCTTAGGCCACTACGGGTGTTGCTTCGGCCCAACCCGGGACACGAATACAGGCCACCTGATGACCTGATGATAGTTCTCTTAATTCCGGATCTATATGCGCGCACTCTTCTATGGCGATCGGACAGCGCGTGCGAAACCGACATCCCGACGGTGGATTGATTGGCGTCGGCACGTCACCCTGCAAAATAATCCTTTTCCGCTTCTGCTTCGGGTCTGGAATCGGGATCGCCGAGAGCAACGCTTGAGTGTAGGGATGTAATGGATTCGCATAGAGATCGACCGCAGAAGCAATCTCAACAATGCGCCCGAGATACATTACCGCTACTCGCGTCGAGATGTGTTCGACCACAGCCAGGCCGTGAGATATGAACAGATAGGTAAGCTTAAACTCGGCCTGTAGCTCCTGGAGTAAATTTACAACTTGCGCCTGGACCGACACATCAAGCGCTGACACTGGTTCATCGGCAACAATCAGCTTCGGATTCAACGCGAGTGTACGAGCGACACCTATGCGCTGGCGTTGCCCGCCCGAAAATTCGTGGGCATACCGATTCATGTAGTCGGGATCCAACCCGACTCGGCGTAGCAGCTCGGCAACGCGATCGCGTCGTTCATTTTTGCCGCCCTGCTTGTGAATTACCAGCGGCTCACCAATGATGTCGCCAATCTTCATTCGCGGATTCAGTGATGCGTAAGGATCCTGAAAGATGATCTGCATCTCGCGTCTTGCCTGGCGAAGTTCTTTCTTGTCTAACTTGAGAACGTCGCGTCCGAGGAACTGAACTGAACCGGCAGTTGGTTCGATTAGACGCAGCAGACAGCGTCCCACGGTCGACTTCCCACAGCCCGACTCGCCAACCAGGCCAAGCGTCTCACCCGCAAAGATAGCGAACGACACGCCATCAACAGCGCGAACAACGTCGTCAGTGCCCTCGACTGGAAAGTGCTTCACTAAACCACGAACGTCAACAAGTGTGTCCATATCTTCTTCTGTGCCCCAATGTCCGACGAACTTAGTTTGTCGCTAGTTCGCTTAGTTAGAGCAACGACAAACTAAAGTTCGTCGGACATTGGGGCATGATGATCAGCAGTAACCGCAGCCGCCAGATCGTAAAGCACACATCTAACCTTCACTTCGCCTTCCAGTTCGTAAAGCGGAATGTCTTCTTCAGTACAACGCGGCATTCGATGCGGGCAGCGTGGTGCAAAGTGACAGCCTGGAGGTAAGTCAGTCGGACGGGGCACAGTTCCTTCGATCGTCTCAAGCCGTTCACTCTTCTCGACATGCTCGGCAGTTAGCTTCGGAACAGATCTTAACAACCCTTCCGTGTACGGATGCTTGGGACGAGCAAACAACTCGTCAACCGGCGACTCTTCAACAATTCGACCGGTGTACATTACTGCCACCCGGTCGGCGACTTCTGCAACAACTCCAAGGTCGTGAGTTATCAGTAGAACCGCCAACTGACGCTGCACTCTCAACTCGTTTAGCAACTCGAGTATCTGTGCCTGGATGGTAACGTCGAGTGCGGTGGTTGGTTCGTCAGCGATCAGCAGACGCGGATTACAAGCGAGGGCCATCGCGATCATCACGCGCTGACGCATTCCACCCGACAGTTGATGTGGATAATCAGAAGCTCGTCTTGCGGGATCGGGAATCGCCACTTCGCGCATTGCTTCAATCGCGGCCTGTCTAGCCTGCTTCGCAGAAAGTTTGCGATGAAGTCGCAAGGCCTCGGCGATCTGTTCGCCGACTGTGAAAACGGGGTTGAGCGACGTCATCGGATCCTGAAAGATCATCGCGATGTCGTCGCCACGCAACTCTCGCATTTCGCGGTCGGAGAGTTTCAATAGGTCTTTGCCATCGAAATGAATCTGTCCGTCAACAATCTTTCCCGGCGGCGCTACAAGTCGCATGACTGATAGAGCAGTCATTGACTTTCCACATCCCGACTCTCCTACAAGTCCAAGCAGTTCACCTTGATCGAGATGGAAGCTCACGCCGTCTACAGCACGAACGAGTCCCGAGCGAGTTGGGAAGTGAGTTTTGAGATTCCGAACTTCCAGCAGGTGTGCCATTACTAAAGTCCCAACTTCTTCATCTGCTCGACCACGTCATCCCCTTCTTCAGCCGGGTACTTCAACGACTTTGCAATCGTTCCATTGGCTTTCGCCAGCGCCCAGATAATACTTTCACCCGCCGGCAGTACGTTTGGCTTCGCTGCGAACACCGGATCGGTAAACGCATCTTCGGCGTCAACAAACTCCCAACCTTTCGATTTGAACATTTCGATCAAATCGTTCATGAAGAGTCCATTGAGTAAGTTGAAGTGAACAAGGAGTGCGTGCTTCACGGGTCGGCCCAGAACGCGACGTGCAAGTGAGTCGTAATACTGGGCCCGATCCCACATGTGCGCAAGGTAGAAGTCACGATAAGGCTTTACGTCAGCGGAAGGGTCTGCTTTGAGTCGGTCCTGTAGACGTGGAGTGATGGCCCAATCTGATGAGTCGATAGTCACGTGACCGACTCGATACTCATGTTTTTTGAGAAACGTTCTGAAGCCGTCGCGTTTTTCAACCGTGTCGCCCTCTTTCAACATCGGAAAGCGAAAGTATTTCTGAAAGCGGCTAAAACTCTTCAAGATCGCTTCAGCACGGAGCATGTCTTCCTGATAAGCCTGAAGCGTCATTGATGGCGAGTTGAAGTTTTGATGCGAATAGGTGTGATTGCCAATCAAATGGCCAGCGTTGTTCCACTCTGCCAGCAGTTGCTTACCTTCGTCTGTCTCAACGTTACGACCAATGACAAACATTGCGGCTTTGATTGAGTGAGACTTCAAGGCACCGAGGATTGCCTGATTACGCTGAATCGCTGTTTGATGAATTGCGTTCTGCCAGAAGAAGTCGTCCATTGTGATCGAGATCTGTGGCGCGACTGTTTTCTGTGCGAGACCGAGACGACTAGCTCCAAGTGCAAGCGCACTCAATCCCAGTACTTTATTAAATTGTCGACGATTCATTTGACTGTCATAGCTCCTTGCGCATTGACAATAACTCAAGCACTACCCCGTCTGGTAACTCTAGTGCAAACGGTGCCTGGCTCGTAAAGCCGGCGGCGGTGTAGAAAGGGACTCCGGGAAGAGTGGCCATCAACTCAAGTGATTGAAAACCACCTGCACGTGCTTCTGTTTCACAGTGTTCCAGAATCTGACCGGCAATCCCCTTTCGAGCATGTTGAGGATGTATGAAGAACGCTCTGATCTTAGCCGGCTCTGATGCCGGATCCAGCATGCCGCTCGTTCGGTTGGTAAATTGATCGCCGCCAAATAGCGTCTTCCGCTTACTCCAACCGCCGCAACCAACCAGGCCGTCTCGATGCTCCGCCACAAAGTAAGTGCCGTCGTCGATTAAATCCGTGTCGACGCCAAACACGGATTCAATTGCAGATTCGATCTGAATGTCGCGGTAGTAGTCGCGACTTAATAGTCTTGCCGAATCTCCAATCAAGCGCTTGATGGCCTCGCGATCATCCAGCGTGGCTTTTCTGATGACGTAATCGCGCTCATAAGACACAGAAGTCTTTCTCACCTCACCAATGGAATCACGCCGTCAGGTCGGAGATCACGCGACACGACACTGATTGGGACAACAGTCTTGGTAAATACGGCCATTACGTGGGGAAAACCGAAGTAGACGACAAAGCCTTTGGGGCTTAAACCCCACGTTTCCATCTCTGGCAACTGTTCCAGCGTCATCAACGGCTCATCTCTCTTTTTGTACTCCGTCTTGTTTTGTCGAGCGTCGTCCCGGTCGAACTCATCAGCTCGTCGATTGATATCTTTAACTACAAACTCCGCTATTGCTTGCTTGTACTCACCACCCGGTCTGAAGACATCGTCCAGGGTTAATTCCTTGTTGGTCTTCAGGTTGTAATTAATGGTCCACAGGTCAACTGTGGGGTGCGCGCCACCGTTATACGTTGATTCGAATTCAACACTCACAAGATCTCGATCAGCAAACGTCACCAGATAGTTGGTGTCAAAACTGGAGTTCTGGTCGGGATCAAACCCGTAGGTTTTAATTTTTTCTTCTACCCGTTTTTGTACCAGGCTGTTGAACTCATTGATTGCGATACTGGTTATGGCAGTAATCTGTGGATAAGAAGCGTAAACCTTGTTCTTGCGATCGTTGATAAGTTTTGGCGAGAACCTGATTGCCGTCTTTGGCGAAATACCCTGTTCATTCAAGAACACCATTTGGTTTCCAGTCCCCGTCGGCCTGGTCCACTCGCATTCGCGATCTACCTGGTCCACGCCTGTAGGAGCTTTACAAACAAATTTGCCGGTTGGACGCTTTGGTGGTCCTTCGATAAGAGTCAGTTCGCCCTTAGCATCAAACGAACCTTCGAGTTTGATCTCCTGTTTGAATTGATCGTAGAAGTAGGTTCCGGTGACTTTGCCATCAGTCACTTCAAGTTGCATTTCGATATGTTTGTTGCCGAGTGAGCCGCGATAAATCTTAGTCGACGTTTGAGACTGCGCTTGAGTTAAGGCAGTACAGAAGCAGACTAACAATCCCATCTGGATCCAACGAATCATACTTGTATCTCCATTATGGATTTGCACAGAAGTCGTGAGTACATAACTGTGGTTAGACAGTCGATGTCTCGCGGTACTCGCCCCAAACTCGTCGCAGCCGATTACTAATTTCGCCGACCGTTCCATAGGCCTCAACGCACTCGAGTATGTGCGGTAACAAATTCTCTTCACCCGCTGCTGCCTGCTCCAGTTTGTCCAGAGCTTTCTCGACCGCATCAGCGTCCCGTCTGCCGCGCAACGCTCGCAAACGTTCGACCTGCGCGTTTTCAAGCGCGGGATCAATTCGTAGAGTTTGGATTGACCGTTCTTCGGCAACCTGAAACTTATTGACGCCGACAATAATCTCTTTCTGCGTCTCGATCGCTCGTTGGTAGTTGTACGCAGATTCCTGGATCTCGCGCTGAACGTATCCAGTTTCAATCGCGCGCAGCATCCCACCCATTGCGTCGATCTTCTTTAAATAATCGTTTGCGCGATTCTCTATCTCATCCGTCAACTGTTCGATTGCATATGATCCAGCCAGCGGGTCAGCTATGTCAGCAACTCCTGACTCATGCGCAATCACCTGTTGTGTTCGCAACGCAACACGCGCGGCGTCTTCCGTCGGCAACGCCAACGCTTCGTCCATTGAATTTGTGTGCAGCGACTGCGTTCCACCCAGTACTGCCGCGAGCGCCTGGATGGTCGTTCTGACAACGTTCACTTCAGGTTGTTGGGCGGTCAACGACGAACCCGCTGTCTGTGTGTGGAAGCGCAGCATCAACGAACGTGGATCACGAGCATTGAAACGTTCCCGCATGATCCGTGCCCAAAGTCTGCGTGCGGCGCGAAACTTGGCAATCTCCTCGAGAAGATTATTGTGTGAATTGAAGAAGAACGACAGACGCGGCGCAAACTCGTCGATCTGTAAACCCG
>QHXL01000626.1 GCA_003222935.1 Acidobacteriota bacterium | reverse complement strand
CAGCGGCGTCGCCACTAGTGCGCCGTCAGCATTTCTCTTAGCAAAGGTGCCGGGGACAATGACGGAGCGACCTTCCTCACCACGTCCATCCTTAAACCCCATCCAGAACTGGTCAGAAAAACGCGACAACCTCGCCAGAGACTTTGTGAGTTCACGATCAGTATCAACTTCATCGATCGTCAACATGCCTAAATCGCGAATGAGATCGTCAATTTGATAGTTCGATACCTGAGAACCGAAGTACTCGGACGCGACGTCTTCGATCAAATGCGCTTCATCCAAAATTACAGCCGTATAGTCCGGCAATACCGAACCGTAGTTGCCATTCCGCAGGGCCAGGTCAGCAAAAAAGAGATGATGATTGACTACGATGATGTCGGCTTCTTTAGCCCGATCGCGCATGCGCGTAATGAAGCAGGGATCATAGTCGGGACATTTCTGGCCCAGGCAGGTTTCAGGTCGTGCATCGATGTGGCGCCAGAAGGAAAGTGACTCGGGAAGATTCAAGAGCTCTGCACGATCACCGATCTGCGTCACGCTCGCCCAATCGGTAACTTCTTCGAAATAGTCGACCTCTTCCAGTCCGTCGAGAACTGGTGAATCCTGTGCACGCGCGAGTCGATTAAGACAAAGGTAGTTGCTGCGACCTTTCATGTAGGTCGCGCCAAAAGGCTTCGGCAGGACGCTTTGGAGAAACGGGATGTCTTTCTCCATGAGTTGTTCCTGAAGATTCTTAGTGCCGGTCGAGATAATCACGCGGCCCCGACCACCAAGCGCAGCGGCGACAGCCGGAACGAGATAGGCAAGGGTTTTTCCGGTTCCTGTACCAGCTTCAACGATGAGGTGTCGTTGCTCTTCAAAGGCACGCATGACCGCCCGGGCCATGTCGATCTGGCCGGGCCGATGTTCGTAATCCGGATGTGCCTGCGCAATTAGGCCGTCAGGGCCAAAGACTTCCAGCATTGTTATTTAGCGGCGTTCCTTTTTCGTCGCGTAGCGACGCCTGAATGTAGCCGGCATCTTAATGCCGGGATCAGGCGATCACGTGTTGCGTCGCGTAGCGACGCCTGAATGTAGCCCGGCATTTCAATGCCGGGATTCGTGTCATGCGATCACGTGTTGCGTCGCGTAGCGACGCCTGAATGTAGCCCGGCATTTCAATGCCGGATTCGCGTCATGCGATCACGTGTTGCGTCGCGTAGCGACGCCTGAATGTAGCCCGGCATTTCAATGCCGGATTCGCGTCATGCGATCACGCGTCGCGTAGCGGCGCCTGAATGTAGCGCGGCATTTCAATGCCGGGATTCGCGTCACGCGATCACGTGTTGCGTCGCGTAGCGAGGCCTGAATGTAGCCCGGCATTTCAATGCCGGGATTACCCCCAAACGTATCGCTCATCGTAATCGATTCCGTTCGCGACAAGAAACTCTAAATATTCTTCCTGAAATGTTTTTACTCGATGGTGTTCCCGTTGGTTTTGGATGTATTGAATAACACCTGGCAATCTAGCCTTGCTAACGGTGAAAGCTGCGTATCCAGCTTGCCAACTAAACTTGTTCAACCACGGGAATTCCTCGCTTATCCACAAAGACGATTCCCCTTTTATGAATTTGGCGATATCGCATGGCGCGATTGTCGGTGGGGCCATGATCAACGCATGGATATGATCTTCCACGCCTCCAACCTGCAACGCAGTCATTCGATGTTTTCGGGCGATTCCACCAATGTAAGCCCAGACTCGTTGTTCAATCTCGAGCCGGATCCATGGAAAGCGATTTTTTGTTGAGAAGACAATGTGATAGTTGAGTGAGGTGTAGGTATTCGCCATTGTGAGGTCCTTTCGTTGAAACCGAGGTTGAGGCTCGGTATGTGTGTTTCGATTCAAGCGTCGCTACGCGACGATTCACCGGCATTGAAATGCCGGCCTACATTCATTCGCCGCTACGCGACGTGTTTCGCTACGGCACGGGAATAACTAACTTTACTTTCCCAACCTCTCCAGTTGCGGGAATCGAAACCGATCCACTTTGCACTTGCTTACCATTTCGTTCGACGTGTGCTTGCACGGCCGTACTGACTCCTTCGTAGACGTTCAACCTGAAGTGCCCCGGCGAGTCCATCGTCGCTGCATAAATAACCGGCTCGACGAAGTAAGAGACTTTTGCATCTGTGAGTAGCGTTCCATCGGAGGAGACTACGGTGCCTTCGATCGTTCGATCTTTCGGCAGTTCAGGAACAATGATGTTGTAGTCTTTTATCTCCTGACCGTCGTCGATTTCGATTATCGTGGCCAGTGTCATATCCATAACACCCGGATAGTACATAGTTGGAAAGGGACGCGTCTGACTTGTTAATCCATCGAATCTGATCTGAAGCTTGTACTTACCCGGCGGTATACGTTTGAAAGAGTAAACGCCGTCCTTCTCGGTGTAAGCAGCGTCCCACCAACCCCGGTACTTGGGCTTATTTGCGGCGACAATAAAAATCTCAGCCTTTTCAATTGGTACTCCCAAAACATTCTTTACTTGACCATTCAAACGTCCATTCGACTCAACTCCAAAGTAAATAAACTCACATGCTTTGTCTTCCAGAGTAACTGAATGTTCGTTCTGACCAGTCGTCATGGTTGGCGGTAAGTCGATCAAAACCTTGTAGGACCCAGGCTTCAGTCCCGAGATTTTAAAATGTCCGTTCGCATCAGATTCAATTTCAAGTTTCTTGTCTTCGCCCGTGACAATGATTTTGGCGTTTGGCATCGGGTCTGATGAACCATTGCCATCTTCATCCCGTTTAAAACGCATTACATCGCCAAAGATCATTGACCCCGACGATGCTCGTGAAAGCCCTCTGAGGTAAGCCAGGTCTTCCTTCGCTTCTGAAAGCTGACGAGTACGCGAGCAAATGCTGGTTTTGAAACGAACATCTTTTTCGTCGCTGTAGGTGTAAACCAAATACTGTTGTCCTGTCCGAAACGGGTAACCACAGTCGCCGCCACCCCAACCTGTAAATACGGAGACTTCAGTCGAGCTAACACCTTTGAATGCTTCTTCGACCGAGAATTTAACTTCTCGAGAATTGAAATCGTATTGCCCGGTAGTCTTTGCGTCCTTGCTCGATACGACCGTGCCGACAAATACAGCTGTGGATTTAGAGGTCGCATCGCAAGGAGGCCCGGGGTTCATACAACTGCAGGCGTACACACTCGCTGTTCCACAGATTGTCGCAACAATTAGCACGACCACTGAGAAAAGTTTCTTCAACATAACTCGCTTCACCTATTTGAAATTTCTTATTAACACGTCAAACAAATGGGAGAGTGTGAGAGTTTATCTGCGTCCTGCTGCTGGGATCGCAGGCGTCCCCGATCGATCAATTGTTAGACCAGCAGGCGGGGACGCCTGCGGTCCCAGCATCTGCCTTCGCTAATCGGCACCCATTGCTTCGCCTTCCGAGGCAAACGACTTTAAGCGTTTGGGATATAAAGGAAAACGCGCCGTGAGATCTGCTACTCCTTGAATCACCTTGTTCTTTACTTCTTCCGACTGTGGCGCATGAATCACTTCGGCGATCAACCTTCCGATCTCTTGCATCTCCGCTTCCTTCATTCCGCGCGTAGTTACAGCTGGCGTCCCAATACGCAGTCCTGAAGCAACAAATGGTTTGTTCTGATCAAAAGGAATCGTGTTTTTGTTCACGGTGATGAGCGCCGCTTCGAGTGCTTTCTCCGCATCCTTGCCGGTGATGCCCTTTCCGTCCATCCAAACGTCGACAAGCATTAAGTGGTTATCGGTACCGCCCGACACGAGTCGTAGCCCCTGTTCCTGGAGTTCATTTGCGAGTGCTTTTGCATTCTTAAGCACCTGTGCCTGGTATGCCTTGAACTCATCACGCAGGGCCTCTCCGAAGGCGACTGCTTTGGCTGCGATAATGTGAACCAACGGCCCACCTTGAGAGTTTTCGATCGATCTCTTTTGCATGCTCTTCTTTGCAAAGAATCAAACCACCTCGTGGACCACGCAGCGTCTTATGGGTCGTCGTCGTTACGTAGTCGGAATGCGGAACTGGAGACGGATGCAGTCCGGCTGCAACTGGACCAGCAATGTGCGCAATGTCAGCAAATACTTTTGCACCCACGCCTTTCGCAATCTCACCGATGCGTTTGAAATCAATGATGCGCGGATAAGCCGAAGCTCCGCACACGAGTAACTTCGGGCGATGCTCCTCGGCGATTTTTTGAAGTTCGTCGTAATCAATCTGTTCCGTATCTTTCGATACTCCGTAATCGGCAACCTTGTAACTTATCCCTGAAAAGTTCATCGGGTGACCATGAGTTAAATGCCCGCCGTGCGACAAGTTCATACCCAGGATCTGATCGCCGTACTGAATCGCAGCGAGATATACGGACATGTTTGCCTGCGCGCCGCTGTGTGGTTGCACGTTGGCATGGTCGGCGCCAAAGAGTTCCTTGGCACGGTCGATGGCCGTTTGTTCGACCACATCTGACCATTCGCAGCCGCCGTAATAACGTTTACCCGGATAACCTTCAGCATACTTGTTCGTGAAAACTGAACCTGCGGCTTCGAGCACGGCTTCGCTGACAAAGTTTTCGGAGGCAATCAACTCGAGTCCATTCGCCTGCCGGGCTACTTCGTGATCAATTGCATTCGCAATAAGTGGATCGACTTGAGAAAGTGGGGAGTTACGTGAATCGGACATTTTAATGTTGGCCTCTGGGTGTATGGTCTTGGGTTTAGCTAATTGCTTTCGATTTGCTCTGTTGCTCGAGTGCGCTGATCTTATTCACTCTATCGCTATGGCGGCCACCTGCGAACGCTGTGTCGAACCAGGCGCGAACAATCTTGGGAATGTCTTCTGGAGGTGTGGTGCGAGCGCCGAGAGCTAACACGTTCGCATCATTGTGTTGTCGCGCAAGTCTCGCTATCTCTTCAGACCAGGCTACTGCGGCGCGTACACCGGGA
>QHXL01000617.1:5717-8959 GCA_003222935.1 Acidobacteriota bacterium | reverse complement strand
CGACTCCCAAGAAAAAGGAAGAAGCCGTTAGTGAACTGCTCGAGTTGTACCGAGGTGCAGTTAAGCGTCATCTGCTCAGTGACGTGCCGGTCGGAGTACTTCTAAGCGGCGGTCTTGACTCAGGCCTGCTACTAGCGTTAATGAATGAACAAGGTGGGCCGTGGCCAGCCTACACGATAGGTTACGGCGAGAGTTTCGAAGACGACGAGCTAACCGATGCCGCCGCGACTGCTGCCCTGTTGGGGGCCCGGCATGTAAGGGTTAAGCTTGACCAGACCGAATTTGAACGCGCTCTTCCGCAAATCGTGGAATGTCTGGAAGAACCTATTGCGACGTCGTCGATCGTTCCGATGTACTTTGTTTCGCAGCGCGCTCGGCAGGATGTAAAAGTTGCCCTAATCGGTCAGGGGCCAGATGAGTTGTTTGGTGGTTACACGCGGCACCTGGGTATTCACTACGGAAATTGGTGGCGCGGGCTGCCAGCCGGCCTTCGATCGATGGCCGGCTTTGCCGTGAATCGATTGCCGCGGAATGAAACGCTGAAGCGTGGCGTTCGTTCACTAAACGCTGCGGATCGTTTGAAGCGTTATCAAGATGTTTTTTCTCTCGCGTCGCTAGAAACGATAGATGGACTTTTTCGCGAAGATGTTCTTCCCGATAGAGGTGGCCACGAGTTGGTCGAATATTGGAATGCCCTACGTCCACAAACGGAGCATACCGATGAGCTCGGTGGATTTCAGCTTCTTGAAATTCGCTCTTCACTGCCCGACGAGCTGCTAATGTACGGTGATAAGTTATCCATGGCACACAGCCTCGAAGTCCGGGTGCCGTATCTTGATCGCACTGTGGTGGAGTACGTGCAACGGCTCGGCGCGAATCTCAAAGTCCGCAACGGAACGCGGAAATGGTTGCATCGACAGATTTGCCAGGGCTACTTGCCGTCGCGAATCCTTAAGCGAAAAAAACGCGGCTTTGCCGCAAACGTCGTAGACCAATGGTTTCGCTCTTCACTCAACGGAGCGCTTCGGCAAGTGCTCCTGGATGAGAGCTCACTTATGTTTGGTCTGCTCAATCCCAGACCCGTGCGACGACTGCTTGAAGGTCACCAGTCCGGTCGCCAGGACAACCATAAACTTCTGTTTAGTTTGGTGATGCTCGAACAATGGCTGCGTCGGAGTGGATCGCCTCAAGAGCGACTAACATCTGCGGCGCAAGGCGGAACGGAAGCTGTTTGCTTGGCATCTTAGGCGAAACTGATGGCTACTTGCACCAACGCCAAAATGGAAGAGACCCGCATCCGGGGTAAGACGCTCCATGTCCCGTCAACCGAGATCTGTGGCCGGACGGTTATCGTAACGGGCAAATGGATCAGGACGGCAGAAATCAAGGATGAAGGCGTCGTGGAGGGCGTGGCTGTCGAAGAGCCCGACTAAGCAACCTGACAGCCGATCTCTTCACCTTTACGCAAAGACCACCTGAGATTACGCCAAAATATGATTATCATCGGGACTTTGATAATTGGGCTGCAATACCTACAGCTTGCTTTGAGGACTGGTGGGAAAGTCTGTCTCAAGTATCGAGAAAGAATGTAAGGCGCGCAGGCAGGCGTGGTGTGGTCGTGAAAGCTATCGCGTTTGACGATGATCTGGTAAAAGGAGTCCAGAGGATTTATAACAGCATTCAGATGCGGGACGGAAGGCTGTTCTGGCACTACGGGCAGGACGTTGATAGCGTACGGCGAAGCCTTGGCACCTATCTGGATCGAAGTGAGTTTATCGGTGCGTATTTGGGTGAGGAACTTATAGGCTTCTTAAAGATGGTTTACGTTGACGATACAGCGACGATCTTTCATATCATCTCGATGGACGAGCATTATGACAAACGGCCGCAAAACGCGCTGATCGCAAAAGCCGCAGAAGTGTGCGGTCAAAAGGGCGTCTCGCATCTGATCTACGGGAAATTCATCTATGGCAACAAACGTCGGAGTTCACTGGTGGAATTCAAGCGTCGAAACGGCTTTCAGCAGGTTAACTTTCCGCGATATTACATTCCATTGACCGCGCGGGGGGAACTATTTGTCCGACTGCGTTTGTACCGAGGCGTTAGCGGGTTGCTTCCGGAGCCGGTTCTTTACCTGGCCCTAGGTTGCAGAGACTGGTATTACAAAAGAATCTCCACCAACCTTACTCTACAAAGCAATAAGTTCGCCGGTGTAGCTCAACGTTAGAGCGACTGAATCGTAATCAGTAGATGGAGTGTTCAATTCCTCCCGCCGGCTCCCCACCGCTTCAGACTCAGGAGTATTTTCTTAGTCGTAAGCCGAATCCCCCTCGAAAATATGAAGATAGAAGAATTCCGGCGTCGGATGAATAGCCGATAAAACCCCGAGCCGAGTTTATGCGATCCTTTCAATCAATTATCTGTGTCAATGAAGACCGAGAGGCATGGGAGCCTTCCCTTAGGGTGGTCCTGGCCAGCCTGGCTCTTCACTGTCCCGATAGGGCAATCAGCCTGTTCTATCCTTTTGCTAACGAAACCTTTCGCCGATGGCTAAGTGGGTACCCACAAGTACGCCTACAGACGGAAGGCCTAAGGAATGGTTACGGCTGGAACGTAAAGCCACAAGCGATTATGCGATTGCTCGATGCAGGCTTTGACGAGGTCATTTGGATCGATTCGGACATGTTTGTGACCAGGGACATTCGTCCCATATTCGATGACCTCGATGAAGCAGTCTTTGTGGCCACAGAGCACACGTGTTCGCCGGACCACTACGACCATGATGGAGCCGGACGTCGCGCGCAGTTGTGGCAGTTCCCCGTCGGTCGCGTTCTCCCGACTTCCCTCAATTCTGGTGTACTCCGGGTGACCAGACGGCACTATCCGATGATGAAACGATGGTGGGAGCTGCTACAATCCGATGAATACCAAATGTGCCAACAAAAGGAGTGGCGGCAAAGACCCATTCACATGCAGGGCGATCAAGATGTATTGACCGCACTCTTAACTTCCACCGAATTCATTGATATCCCCCTTAAAATGCTTCGCAGAGGTAAAGATATAGTCCAGTTTGACGGCGTATGGGGCTACACGACAATCGAGCGATTGCGGAGTTTGCTTGGCGACGGGCCAACGTTCATTCATTGTATGGGCACTAAGCCGTGGGTGGCGCCTTGGAAGTCGGAGCGACCCAGCGACGTGAGAGAGTATTTGAAGATGGTATATCTCGACGTGTCACCGTA
>QHXL01000617.1:3023-5709 GCA_003222935.1 Acidobacteriota bacterium | reverse complement strand
TGGATGTCCGCACATTATAAGTTGAGTGCAATCTTTCGATCGCTAGGAATGCAGCATCCAGCGCTAGCCGGCCTGCCGATGGCCGTCTCTCTCGACGTTGCCCGGCTCATGAAACGCGCCTACCAGTCGATGTTCCGACAAAGACTTGGCACCAAATAATCACGTCTTTACAAGAGCCTTGGACAGGTTTTAGCCGTCACATGGCGTTAGCATATCACCCGGCCTTCGACATGAGCGCTGCCTGCGATGTAGAAACCGGGAATCGAGCCGCCTGCCATTAGCCACCAATCAATTATGTTGCGCATCTTGCTATTAGCTCCAGCTAGTAACCCAAATGGGATCACCGGGCCTCTTATTGGATACTCCCATGGTGAAGCCCTGGCCCGACTCCATGCAGTGACGTTCGTCATTCGTCGCCAAGACGAGGCCGCGGTGCGCCACAAACACTCGCCGTTTCGTGCCATTGAAGTCATCTCCCCTTCATGGCTCGATTACATTTATTCCTGGAGCTTTCGTTGGATCTTTAAGAATAACTACCGAAGCCAGGTTTTGACTGCCTTTAACTATCTCTTTTGTGTGGCATTTGAATGGCGTGCCTGGCGGCAGACGCGAAGTCGAATCAAGGCGGGCGAATTCGATCTGGTCATGCGCCTCTTACCGATTTCGTCTGTGTTGCCGAGTCCGTTTGCTTTTTTTCTCCGGCGAGGTCCCATTCCGTTTGTAATCGGGCCTATCAACGGTGGTTTGCCCTGGCCGGCAGGTTTCGGGCAAGCCGATAAGCAAAAGGAATGGATCTCCAACCTGAGGAATTTTTACCGCTTTCTGCCTTTTGCCCGATCAACTTATCGCAATGCGGCGGCCATCATTGCAGGCTCCTCACACACCTATAACGAATTCGCAGCCTATCGCGAGAAACTCTTTTTAGTTCCAGGAGAGAACGGCATCAATCCTTCACTTTGCGAGGGTGCTTCACGCAGCCCGGTAAGTAGCGCTAAGCTTGAGTTGATCTTCGTCGGAGGCCTCGTCCCATACAAGGCTTGTGACTTTGCTCTGCGAGCGGCCGCTCCGCTGCTGCAAACGCACCGAGCCCATTTCACCATTGTCGGCGATGGCCCCGAGCAGGCCGACCTTGAGCAACTCACCAGATCGCTGGGCATCGAGAACGATGTCACCCGCCTCGGAGCGGTCGATGTGCTGGTCTTTCCTTCGGTTCACGAGTTTGGAGGCGCTGTGGTCTTTGAGGCGCTGGCAATGGGCGCGGTACCAGTGGTCGTGGACTTCGGTGGACCCGGAGACATTGTTAATCCCGATGTCGGATTCAAAGTGCCTCTCACTAACGAAGACGACGTGGTTTCGCAGATCGCGAAGGTTTTGGCAAAGTTGGCCGATGATCGAGATCTTCTTGAACAGTTGCGGCAGCGCGGAATGCACTATGCCCGAGAGTGCCTAAGCTGGGATGGAAAAGCGCAGCTCATCACTCAAATTTTGAGTTGGGTAGTAGGGCGAGGTCCGAAGCCCGATCTTCAGCCTGGAAAAACGCTGCCCGAACGGCAAACGAATGGCAGAATGGCAGATCTGCTGGTTGCGAATCTTCTTTTTTTAACTTCTGCCCGGTAATCCGATATGCCTGGAATTGCTGGTATAATTAGTAAACACGGACCATCAGCCGAGTGGCGCTCTCGGATCCAATCCATGGTTGAGTGCATGACGCATGAGGCGTTTTATGTTAGCGGCACATACCTCAATGAGGAGCTCGGTCTCTGGAGCGGATGGACTTGTCACCAGGAAGCATTCGCGGATCGTCTTCCTATCTGGAATGAAAGGAAAGACATCTGCCTTATTTTTTCAGGCGAGGATTTTGCGGACCAAGCTGACGTCGATGCGCTGAGAACGCGTGGCCACAATTTTAACTCAGGTGACGCAAGTTATCTCGTCCACTTGTACGAGGAAATGGGTTACGAATTCCTGGAGAAGCTCAACGGCTGGTTCAGCGGTGTGTTATTGGATCTTCGCGAGCACAAATTTGTTTTGTTTAATGACCGCTATGGCGTAAATCGAATTTACTATCACGAAGACTCGCGCGGATTTTATTTTGCTTCGGAAGCGAAGGCCCTTCTAAAAATCCTTCCCGGCACTCGTCAACTTGATTTCCGTAGCCTGGGCGAGGTTCTCAGCTGCCTCTGTTGCGAGGCCGTTCTGCAAAACAGAACCGTTTTCTCTGGAATCTCCCTTCTTCCGCCAGGTTCGTCGTGGGTTTTTTCGAGGGGAGAACCGGTAAAGAAAAAGAGTTACTTCAAACGAGAAAGATGGGAAAGCCAGCCGCAGCTAAGCGAATCCAACTTTTACGAGAAGCTGAAAGAAACGTGGGCACGGGTTCTTCCCAAGTATTTCCTTGGAAAACAGCCTGTCGGGTTATCTCTGACTGGCGGGGTAGATAGCCGGATGATCCTGGCCTGGGTGCCTCATCTGGCGGGCACACTTCCCTGCTATACGTGGAGTGGTAAATATCGTGATTGTGAAGACGTCAAGATCGCGCGCCAAGCCGCGAAACTTTGCCGGCAGCCTCACAGCACGATTCTCGTGGGCGACGAGTTCTTGTCTCAGTTCCACGATCTGGCCGAGAAAGCCGTTTATATTAGCGATGGTACCATGGACGTAACTGGGTCGATCGACCTGTACGTCCAAA
>QHXL01000617.1:2401-2889 GCA_003222935.1 Acidobacteriota bacterium | reverse complement strand
GCTCGTTTCGGGAAGCGGGTGAGACCTATGCTAACGAGCTTCAAGGTCACAGGCTTTCCTTCACTTCCTTTAAGCAGGCACCATGGTATATGGCGAGCAAATTTGCCATAGAACGATCGCAGGTCACGTATCGAACTCCGTATTTTGATAACGATCTCGTTGCACTAGCTTATCAAACGCCACCAAGCCTGTTGCAGAATGAGCCCGCCATTCGGCTCATTGCTGATGGCAATCCAGCGTTGGGGAAGATTGCTACTGATCGCGGTCTCGCCTCTGGACCACATCGCGGTCTCAATCGCTTCCTGCATTGGTACCAGGAGTTCACCTTTAAAGCAGAGTATGCCTATGATTACGGAATGCCGCAATGGCTGGCAAAACTCGATCACGTGCTGGCCCCGCTACGCCTGGAAAAACTGTTCCTTGGGCGGCACAAGGTCGCTCACTTTCGTGTCTGGTATCGCGATGAACTTTCGCCCCGGTTAAAGGAG
>QHXL01000617.1:0-2153 GCA_003222935.1 Acidobacteriota bacterium | reverse complement strand
ATGTTTTGAGCTCGTATGAACGTCTTGATCATCAAACTTGGCGCTACTGGTGATGTTGTCCGCACGACGCCCCTGTTGCGTCGGCTAAGCGGCTCGGTCACATGGATCACAGCAGCGAAGAATTCTGTATTGCTGGATGGTTTGTCTGAAAACCTGCGTCAGTTTTCGTGGGAAGCGCGCGCGAGAGCGTTAGATATTCCCTACGATCTTGCCATAAATCTGGAAGACACACTCGAGGTAGCCATGTTTCTAAAGAGTGTCCGGCCAGCCGAGATTTTCGGTGCTTACTTGGACTCATCTCAGCACTTGCGCTATACAGACAACTCGAAGTGCTGGTTTGATCTCAGTCTGATCAGTTCCCATGGCCGGCCGGAGGCTGATCGGCTTAAGCTCCTCAATCGGCACACATATCAGGAGCTGATTTTTAAGGGTCTTGGATTCGATTTTGCGGGTGAGACCTATTTGTTGCCGCAACCGATTGAAACCAGGCTATCGGGCGACGTGGCCATAGCAGCCGATGCCGGCTCTGTTTGGCCGATGAAGAGATGGGCTCACTACGAGCAATTAAAACGGCACCTGGATGATAGCGGATTGACCGTTAATGTACTCCCGCAAAGGTCATCGCTGCTCGAACATCTGGCTGATGTCCGAAACCACTGCTGCCTGGTCGGCGGTGACAGTCTACCGATGCATTTGGCGCTAGGGACTGGTACGCGGTGCGTGACACTTTTTACATGCACGAGCCCTTGGGAAATTTACGACTATGGGATTCAGAAAAAAATCATCTCGCCGCTGCTGGAAGAGTTTTTTTATAAACGGGGATACGATAAACGCGCGACAAGCGCTATATCAGTAGATGAGGTGTTAAGCACAGTCATCGCGCAACTGGACGTGGCGAGTCGTGCCGTCAAATGATGCCACTCGCCGAACAGACACCAGAAATCAGGCATCAAGGGGCAGCGACACCTGCCTCCGCAGATGTTGCCTTGGCCCCTTTGGCACAGCGTAGCTCGTACCCAGGCGGCTCGTCAGCCCCCCACCCTCAGTTGCTTCGCGTTGCTCTTCTCACTGGTGGCGGAGACAAGCCGTACGCCCTGGGAATGGCAACTGCGCTCACGTCAGAAGGCATTTCCGTTGATTTTATCGGCAGCGACGATTTGAGCGTGCCAGAGCTGCTAACCAATCGTCAAGTGAACTTTCTTAATCTACGAGGAAACCAGAATCCCACCACCAGGCCGATCCAAAAGATCGCCAGAGTGTTGGCATACTACTGGCGCCTTGTCGCGTACAGCGCGGGAGCCAAGCCGAAGATCTTTCACATTCTCTGGAATAATAAGTTCCAGCTCTTCGACTGCACGTTCTTGATGCTCTATTATAAACTTCTGCGTAAACGCATTGTATTCACCGTGCATAATGTGAACGCGGGTAAGCGGGATTCTAACGATTCATGGCTCAATCGGCTTTCACTGAAAGTTCAGTATAAGTTGAGCGACCATCTCTTCGTTCACACCGACGGAATGAAACGCGAGATGATCTCCGAGTTTCACATTTCTAAGAGCAAGATCAGCGTTATTCCATTTGGGATTAATAACACAGTTCCAAATACTGGCCTCTCGAGCGCGGAAGCGAAACGTCGATTGAACGTAAGCAGCGACGATAAAATCATGTTGTTTTTTGGAAACATCGCCCCCTACAAAGGGCTGGAGTACTTGATAGCAGCTTTTTCTGTACTCCTAAAAAAAGATCGCAGCTATCGTCTATTGATTGTGGGAAGGCCGAAAGGCTCACAGAGTTATTGGAATGAAATTCAGCGGACCATCGGTAACAGTAACATCGGTGATCGCGTCATCGAGCAGATCGAGTATGTCCCTGACGAAGCGACGGAACTATATTTCAAAGCGGCCGATGTATTGGTTCTACCCTATGCACAGGTGTTTCAGAGCGGCGTGCTATTCCTTGGCTATAATTTTGGACTACCCGTTATCGCCGCCGATGTGGCGAGCTTGAAGAATGAAATTGAGGAAGGGAGGACAGGCTTGGTGTTCAGGGCGCAGAATCCATCCGACCTGGCAAACAAGATTGACGAGTACTTCAAGAGCGAACTATTCACCAACCTGGAAAACACGCGGTTCCAAATCAAACAGTATGCAAAT
>QHXL01000049.1:9791-11983 GCA_003222935.1 Acidobacteriota bacterium | reverse complement strand
GTTGGGGAAAACTTTCAAACGCAACAACCCGTTCAAGATCCCAATCAAACGAGTCAAGCATGGTGGACTCTGTTTAAGGCGTTCCTCGCGTGGGTCCTCAGTGTCGCTTGTTTGTTGATAGTTCCCCTGGTGCTCGTTATTCCCTATCTCGTCTATCTAAGCATGTCAGGCTCGGAGACGTCGGCCGACATCTTGATGAAAGATAAGACTTTCATCTTTCTCTCAATTCTCGGAGTTATTCCTGCGCACGTGTTGACCTTGTTTGCCGCGTGGGCTTTGCAAACAAGCTGGGGAAAACTTCCCTTCTTTCAAAGCCTGCGAATGTCCTGGCCTTCGTCGATCTCACCGTGGTTGGGTGTTGTCCTTTGTGGGGTTGGGGCTGTGGTGTTGTTGGCCGTGGGCGGGTTGGTCACAAGCATTCTTGGTGGCGGGAAGACAGATCTCGATATGCTCATCGAGAGTTCTTTTCAAGCCCGACTCGCTACCGTCGCACTGGCTGTGTTTACGGCGCCGTTAGTTGAAGAGATCATTTATCGCGGCATGCTGTATCCCGCCATTCAACGTGTGCTGGGTATGGGCTGGGCTGTCGCTGTTGTCACGGCAATGTTTGCGGGCGTCCACGTTTACCAATACCGCACCAACATCGGCGTAATCGTCGTCATCACTATGCTGAGTCTCACTCTCACCCTGGTTCGGGCTCTCACCGATCGGCTATTACCTGCCGTCGTAATTCACCTGGTCTTTAATGGTATTCAGGCACTCGTGCTTTTGCTCCAACCTTTTTTAGAGAAACCAAAAGTCACACCTCCACCGGCGGTGCCCGCGTTAGTTGAATTCATTCGGCACCTGATTTGAAAACCATATGAGTTACGACGTTGTCGTAGTGGGTGGCGGTATGGGTGGCTTAACCGTAGCCGCACTGCTCGCTGTTCGCGGTCTCAGCGTCTGCCTGCTTGAAAGACAATCACAAGTCGGAGGCTGTATCGGACGTGTGGAGTTTTCCGGCTACGACTTTGATCCGGGAATGGGTCTGTACACCGCGTTTGGACCAGGAGATGTCTACGAAGAGCTGTTTGACGAACTTCGCGTTGCGCCGACTGTCACAACTCCAATCGACTCGCCTTACGTCGTGCGTTTGGTCGACGATACGGATGTAACGTTGCATCGTGATGAGGCAAAGTTTTTTGTTGAGCTGGAACGCGCGTTCCCGGAGTGCGTGAACGAGGCAGTCAAGTTCTATCAAGAAGTAATCACGGCCTCCGTTGAACGGTCACGAACCGCGAGCAGAGGACTCCGCAAACTTTTTTCTCGTCACACACATCCCGACCCATCCGCACATTTCAGAACTCAGGCAGTAAATTCCTTTCTGGATAAAACCTCTATTCGTTTTCGGCGCTTTGTGGATGCGCAAGTTCGTGCGTTGCTACAAACGAGCGTCGAAAGCTGCGATTTTCTATCGGCGAGCAAAGCGCTAAGTCTTGTACGACAACAGCTGTACGTTATCGCCGGTGGCCCTGCCTCACTTGCTGAGAAATTAGCTGACGCTCTCAAATCATCAGGTGGAGTCATTCGGTTAAATTCACCGGTCCTGCGTCTGGCCTACGATGATTCAGGCAAGGCTGTGGGGGTTGATCTGCTAAGTGGTGAAACGGTCTATGCGAAAAAGGCAATCATCAGCAACATGACTGTGTGGGATACGTATGGAAAACTCGTCGGTCTTAACCGAACACCAGCGCAAGTGAAATCGAAATTGAGTGGACTCCAAAGTAAGGGGGCCTATCTCCTTTACGCCACGGTTGAAACACAGGCTCTTAATCGACTACCCGGTGCAAACTTTCTCGTCGCGGACAACCAGCCCGATGACGACAACGTTGTCTCGGCTGAGTTAGCAGTTGCGATCAGAGCGGAGAGCGTGAACGGAAGACATGCCGTCACAGTAAAAGCTTCAACCGAGGTGAGTTCGTGGTTTAGGTTTCAATCAAGCGAAGAGGATTATGAAGAGTGGGATCAAGCGGCATTAGAAGTTCTTTGGTCAAAGCTGCACGCGGCTTTACCAGAGTTAGGCGACAGCATTGAAGTTATCGAAACAGCCAGTCCGCGAACCTACTACGACCAGACAAGACGCAAGCTCGGGATGGTGATGGGCGTGGAACGAAATGTCGGCCAGGAGTTAACGGATCATTCCACGTCGG
>QHXL01000049.1:538-9771 GCA_003222935.1 Acidobacteriota bacterium | reverse complement strand
TCCTCGCCGAACCTCGCCGAAGTCACCAAGTGCGCCCTCCACCTCGCCAATCAACTCACAAAATAGTTCTTCTGTACGGGGTTATCTACAAAAAATGTTCACTACCTTGTAACTGGCAGACCAGACATCTACAAAAAAGAGCGAGAGGGCTCGCGTGTGAAATCTGTCTATGTTAGGGCACGAGCTCCTTCAGAAACTCATTGTCGTGCCGCAAGCACATACGGGTGAGTAAACGCCATCTTCTCCAAAACCGTAAGCCGTGACCGTGGCATTTTCGGATTCAGGAAATGACACACCGCCCGTTCTATGCGGCGACTACAGTACGCACCGGCTGGTGTCAGGAATCGCAAGTCTTGCCCGGCCGCTTACATTCTTTAATTCAGAAAGGGGATAGAAATGACAAAATCAAAACTCAAGTTGACGGCTCTTTTCGCTGTCTTTGCGCTACTCGGCGCGTTGAGTGTCGGCTCTTCCAGGGCGACCAGCTCGCCGGCGGCGACAAACACTTTGCCTGAGGTAAACATCAACTCAGAACTGAAGACCCTAGATTCATTTGGGGATGACCTGTCCAAGCTCGATAAGAAGCGCGCGGGTCTAATCAAAAGGAGTTCCGTAAGTGACACGGAATTCACCTCGGTCAAAAACGATCACGACGCGCTCCGGCGACGGGTGTCTCAGCTCCCGAACGCCATACGGTCGATCATTCAAAAGCTGAAAGCATCGGGACGTTGGGACACGTTCGACGCGGATTTGCTGGCGAGCACGAAGGATGAAAAGTTTAAGGCCTCGGTGGCTGAATTTGGTGGGGCTCGCCGGCTTTTCGAGGATGTAGCTTCGCGACTTGGCAGTTCGGACTCGGCAGATGAAATTCTCGGTTCGCTCGACGACGTGAGAAAGAAGGTTGCTGCTCACGCGCAGGAACAGTTCTTTGAGCCTCGCTTGCCGGCAGCCGAGTTTCGCCTCGTTGCCGCGTCATACAACCCTGGCGACCCAATGGCCAAGAGAGGCGTGAAGGGCGACGGTAAGACTTCCATTCGCGGTGGCTGGGTCCTTTACTACGGTCGCTTGGGATGCGCCCTCGCGACAGTTCGTTACGGCGCCACTATGTTGGTGCATGCTTACGGTTCGGAAGCCGGCTTTGAGGCAGCAGTGACCACGAGCCCGGCTTCAAACAACTGGGTATGCAAGTGCAAGGACGTTTGTCAGGCACAATGAAAAAGGATAGAACGCAGACTGAGTGGGATCACGAGCCAGATGTAAGGTGCGATCATTTTTGTAGATAAGACTGCGTGTTGAAACGTGGTGTTTGGCTGGCCACGCGGCGAGGACAGCGTGCAGTGGGCTCCGCTAAGTGAACATTTTTGCAGATAACTATATCCCAAATAGTTCTGTACAACGAAAGATTGTCCAGTGTATATATGCACTAGACAATATCATGTATATCACCGTCGATGAACGAGACGCGCGCCCACTCTACCAGCAGCTGGTTGACGAGATAAAAACACTCATTGCGAAGGGTGAATTGGCTGAAGGTACTTCCCTGCCTCCCGTGAGACAAGTTGCGAAGGACCTTGGCGTAAACCTCAATACGGTGGCATTTGCTTACCGTCGCCTGCAAAAGGAAGGTCTTATTCGCGTCCGTCACGGATCGGGCGCCGTTGTGTCATCCAAAACTTTGAGGGAAAAGCCAGACGATAGACTCCGGGCTCAACTCAGGACCGCACTGACGCAGCTCATCCTGGCCGGATTAAAACAGCCGGAAATCAAGGCGATTATTAACGAGGAGATGGAGGAGCTTTTAAGAGAATCCCGCCGAGCCTGATTTATGGACGTTCAGGTGTCGCCCTGACTCGTTGTCCGCTATCTACGTCTCGAGGCGCGGCCATCGAAGGTGCAGGCGCACTCGGAGCAGGCATCGTGGGCATCGTGCGAACCGGTGCCGACGAGGGCGAATAACTTCCACCGTTCCCGCCCGACGCTGTTCCACCATTTCCGCCGGGATAGTTTCCATTTGATCCACCGGCAACCGGGTAATTGCCAGCGCCACTGTAGCCGTAGCCGCTGTATATCGTTGTCGGGTACCTATTGCCGTAGGGTGAGTTGGTGTATCCGAAAGGTAAGAAGGTGTAACAACTAGATTGACTGTTGTAGAACCAAAAGCCGGATCGACGAAAACCGCTAAAGAAATCGTTTTCGCTAAATGAAGAAAAGGCGCTGGTGAGCATCCGGTTATTTATTCGTCTGTTCGCCTTTGCCAAGGTTTCGGCCCGGTCCTTACTCCACGCTTCGACCGGTATTGTCTTCTCAAACTTCTTGTCCTGGTCCGTCAATTTGGCGACTGAAACAACGGTCGCACTGAACACAACCTTGTTTCCGCCCTTTATTTTGGTGTTAGTGTCGCCCAGGATTACTCGACCTTTACGCACGATTAGCTCGGTGGCGTCGTTGGGAACAACATTAAGACGATAGAGTCCCTGTCGATCGATGGCCATACGAGCATGCGGCGTACTGATATTGATCAGGAGCTGGGTTTCTTCAACGCCTGTTGCTTCGACAATTGCAGTCCCACGGATAAGTCGAACCTCGAGGTTTGCTAATGAATTATTGGATAATTCGACTTCGGAGTTGCCGCCTAAACGAAGATAAGAACCCGGGTTCAGGAGAATCTCGACCCTGCCATCGTATGCGGTTCTGACGCGATCTCCCGCGTCGAGGTCGTCCGTAATCATTAGCTGCTGCCAGTCGGCTTCACCTTTTGCGTGCATGCTCGCCTGACCAGTGACTGCATTAATTCCACCGGCTTTTGCTGAAATAACATACTTCTCCCGATTCTGGGCGAACCCATTGAGAGCACAGCAAAGAAGAAGACCGGAAATAAGAGACAGCGATGACAGGTGGAATTTTTGTCTCACGGAAGGAAGCCTCCGAAATCAGATTTGGTTGGGAGAGACAGGTAACGCACAGGCATTATAGACCCATGTGCCACATTTACAAGCTTTTCCAGTGTCAACCGTGATTACGTCACGGCTCAGTATCCTGTCGAGCAAAATATCCCCGCTTGGTGCGCGCCAGAAGACTCGCCTGACCTGGCAATTTCACCTCGACTGAACGCCATTTTCCGTCTAAAGCCTTGTTCGAAGGTCGATAGCCGATACTGTAAACCGTGCTTAGGTCTCGAATGACCTGACCGTAGAGACTATCGAGATCGCTGAGTTTCGACGCTCTGTACATATTAGTGGCACACGCGGATGCGATCTGGCCCAGTTGCTCACGAGCTAAAGCATAATCGACTCTAGTCACGCGTAACTTCTTAAAGTCTCTGACGATCTCTTCTTCGGTGTCCAAATAAATCGGGAACACGATCGTTTCTGAATCTCGAACATTCGCAAGCAAAGTCTCAAACGAGATTACCGAACCAGGACCGGGAACTTCCGTTAACGCATTGTCGATGCCGTCTGTCATTACAACCACTGCGCTTCGATGAGTTCCAGGCCCATGAGCGATGATGTGTTGGAGAACAAAGTTCAACGAATCCCAAAAGTTGGTTCCACCCACTGCATCATCCATATCGTCGATACTTCGTTTTAGCTTTTTCCGATCCAAGGTGAAAGGCGAGTAGAGCGCAGGACGTTCGGTAAATGCGACCACAGCAATGCGATCAACCGGACGCGCAGAATCGACAAAACGTTTTGCCGAACTCTTAATCATTTTTAGTTTGCTTGAATTGGAGCCTGACAGATCGAGCAACAGAACAAGATCAAAAGGCGCTTCCGCAGATTCGAAGAATTCGATCTCCTGTGGCTTACCATCTTCGAGAACGACAAAGTCTTTCTGCTCCAAAAGGGGAGTATGAGTCGAAGGAGACACGCCAAGCACGCTGACCTTGAGTTCTACGAGTTCAGATTCAATCCGAATTGTTTCAATTCCGTCCTGCGCTTGTGCAGGAACCGCCAGTAGGAGTGCAAATAGAAAGCTGGAGAGCGTTAAGCAGAGTGAAGAATTCCGACTAATTCGCATAGTACCCGCGTTTACCTCGTGCAACTGCATTGGATCGGTTGACCGAGACTTTAATAGCCCGCCACTTTCCATCACGAGACTTGTTGGAAGGACGATAGGCCAGGCTGTAAACCGTTCCGAGATCGGCAACCACCTGTTCATAGGCTCCGGCAAGGTCAGTGAGTTTTTCGACCTCGTAAAAAATTCCGCCGCCGGCTTCCGCCATTTCCTTCATTCGGTCGTGACCCATATCAAATGCTTCGGGTTGAGTATCCTTAGGATTGAGTGCTTCGTAATAAGTGTTTAGCCAGAGGGTGTAGAGTACGCCATCAAACTCTTCCACTGCTCGCCGTGCGTCCTGATAAGGCAATTGCGAACCATACTGTCCGCTAACCCCCGGTATGGTTCCGTCTAAGCCATCGCTCATCAGGATGATTGCCGTTCGTCTGGATTTCTTTGGTTCTTTGCCCACCTCGTTCATGGCGAACGACAACGAGTCGTAAACACGCGTGTCGCCACGTTCAGTGTCGATTGTATTGATGCGTTGACGAAGGACTTCGCGGTCTGCGGTCAAACTGGAAACGAGTCTCGCGTCGGCCGCGAAAGTGATGACGGCAATTCGATCGGCGGGTCGAGCGGCGTCAACAAAACGAAGGGCGGCGTCGCGAATCAGCTTGATGACGTTCTTAGTCGATCCGGATAAATCCATCAACAGGACCAGATCAAAGGGTGCCGACGAAGAGTCGAACTGGAGAACGTTCTGCTCCTCCCCGTCCTCAAATAGATGGAACTCATTCTGGCGAAGATCTTTTACGCCCCGACTCGTACTGCGATCCACCACACTCATATTCAGAGTCACTAGTTGTGAATCGACCCGGATAACATCTCCTTCATCCAGGTCTTCAGGTCGATTCGGATCAGCGGGAGTCCCTATCGGACGAATATTATTTGCCCCAACCAACTCGGGAGGTCGTGTTGGACGCTCAGCGACAACCTCGGGAGTCGCGATGGGAGCGAATGCAATGCGGCCCGTTTCCGTTTGGGCGTCGATGGATCTTCGAGTACTTCCCGAGCCCAAACGAACTTGCCAGAGGTGATCGTCAGTTGCTGGCTTCGACGCAAAGGTCGAAGTAATAGCCCCTCGAGTGCTCCGCGCCGTCAGGTTAACGTCGATTGGTTCGTTAATACTCGCGTCGATATCGCCGGAGATAGACTTCAGCAATGCGCTCGAAGACAGACCATTAAGCGCGATCTTGCCTTTAATTGTGGTGATTTCAAGGTTTGCCGTTTGTGGGACTTTGATTTTGAGATCGATTGCAGCAGTCGCGGTAACCGGAATACGCAACGTCGAAATCGCGAGGTACTTGCCACGGTTATCGATGACAATCGGTGAACGCGTCAAACCCGAGGGTTTTGTACTTGTTACCACGGCCGAAACTGAAACAAAAGGCTTGTCCCAAATTTCCGCTCTTACATCGCCAAAGCGATTCTCAACACGCACACGTCCATCCGCGGGCACATCAATGCGGATTTCATCTTCAACATAATTGCCTAAGCTTGCGCTGGAGGAGAGAAGAAACCCCGGCAGAATAATCAGGCTAAACAAAAGCCCGCGCGCGTTCAAGAACATAGACAGAATGATAACAAAAGGGAAAGACGGCGTCAGTTCTGCGTCATCTTTCAATCATGTCAAGCATCGACCCTTCCACTTTTGCAGGTGCAGATTTTTGTGGTGGAGGAGCACCTGCCAGGTCGCTGATCCGCAGTAACAGGTTGTTAGCGTTGGTCGCGTAAGGAAGCGCGCCCTCTGGTGTCAGCACGCCCTCGCGAATCATCTTCTCGATAACACCGTCGAAGGTCTGCATTCCGTCCAACTCGCCCTGCTCCATTGCATCGATTAGCGATTTCCCTTCCGACTCACCTTTTTCTACATATTCACGAGTACGCATCGTTGATTTCAGAATCTCAATCGCGGCAATCCGACCATTCCCGTCGGCTCTTGGAATCAAACGTTGCGAAATGATGAAGCGAAATGATTGGGACACCCTGGTTCTGATCACTCGTTCTTCATTCTTGGGAAACACACCGATAATTCGATCAACAGTTTTCGCAGCATCGATCGTGTGCAGCGTCGAGAGAACCAGGTGACCTGTTTCTGCCGCTTCAAGGGCAACCTCGATCGTTTCTCGATCGCGCATTTCCCCCACCAGAATCACCTTCGGCGCCTGACGCAGCGCCGCCCGAAGAGCGATCGAAAAACTCGGAGTATCCGCGTGCAACTCTCGCTGATGGATCGTGGAGTTTTTATGATTGTGCAAAAATTCGATCGGGTCTTCGATTGTCACAATGTGGTAGTAGTGCTTTTCGTTGATCAGATCGATGACGGCGGCAAGCGTGGAACTTTTCCCACTGCCCGTGGGTCCGGTAACAAGCACAATTCCATTCTTGATATCTGCGATATCCGTCAGCTGTTGCGGTAGTTCGAAATCGTTGAAATTTGGTGGTCGCATCGGGATGACACGCATGATGATGGCATGGGTGCCACGTTGCTTGAAGATGTTCACGCGAAAACGCGCTTCACCGGGCACACTAAACGACAGGTCAGCAGAACCGTTCTTCTCCAAACTTTCGGCGGCTGCCTGTTGATTGCCAATAATCAACTTTGCAATTCCCGCGGTGTGAGCCGGTGTTAACTTTTCCAGGCCGCTAATGTTTACTGGCACCAGTTTGCCGGAGAGTTCAACTTGAGGCGGGCGTCCTGGACTAAATATCAAGTCGCTTACTCTGTCGGACGCTCGCAACATTTCACGCAAAACGTTAGCAAAACTCGGTGGAGGTGGTCCTTGAGTTGTGGGTGTGGATGCGGTTGTTTGGTCGCTACTCATTTTTCAGAAACTTTTTTAGTGTTGGCGCGTCAAAATTTCGGATGAACGCACGTCGTAAAAGAATTGTGACTCAGAAACAAACGTTAGCGCACTTGCGTACATCAAAGTGAACGTTAGCAAAGGACGCGGCAGCCATTTATGGACCGAGTCCAGGTTTTGAAAAAGAAAGGCGCTGGAATCATGGCAACATACAGAGATCCTGTTAGCTGCTTTGCACCACTGGAAGTAATCGAGCGCCTGCTGGAAATTCGTGTTGAAGCGGGTTACTCGCCTGCCGTATATCTTCTTTCCCCCGATGATTTGGCAGACTATCTCGATGCATATGGCTTCGATGTGTATGCACGAAGCTGAGTTTCACTTTGGTGACTATCGTGCTCCTTTAGCACCGGGCGGCGATCACGCACATTTGTCGTTGACCGCACACTAAGCATCACGAATCGCTTCAAAAATGGCAACGCGGGGGATTTCCTAGTCTCCCGCGTTGTTGTTTATTCAAGCGCCTTGACGACAAAGAACGTCGCGTCGTCATTCGAGCCAAGTCCACCAGTCCAGTCCATTACCGATCGTTGAAGACTGGCTACCAATTCGCGCGCCGGTAACGATGAGTTAGCCTTCACATACTCAGCCAAACGTTCTCGACCTAACTCTTCGCCATTCTCATCCTGCGCTTCAGTGACCCCATCGGTGTAAAGCAAAAGAATCTCTCCCGGTTGAAACGAATGGTAATACTCGTGGTACCGGGTATCTTGAAACATTCCCAATGGCTGTTCACCTGAATCGATGAAACGAATTTTGCCGTCGCTGTCTATCAACAACGGAGGATTGTGACCGGCATTCGAGTAGGACAGCGTTCGATTCGAGGCGTCGAGTATGCCGTAGAAGGCCGTTACAAACTGGTTTCGTTCGATTGATTCCCAAAGCAGATAGTTAACCTTGGCCATCGAAACATGAGTCGCATAGCCGACGTGCGTGGCAGCGCGCAAACTCGCACGCAGGAAAGCCATTAAAAGCGCTGCAGGCACACCCTTTCCAGCGACGTCGGCGATCACGATTCCGATCTGATCGTCGTAAATGCGAACCCAATCGTAGTAATCACCGGAAACTTCTTCGGTCGGAAAGTTGTAAGCGCTGATATCAAACTTCGGCAGGTCGGGATCTTTTGCAGGTAGTAATTCGAGTTGAACCTGTCGTGCAACTTCGAGTTGACCTTCGAGGCGCTTCTTTTCGATCAACTGCTCATGCAGCATTACCTTTTCGATGATGATTGCTACCTGAGACGCAAGTAGCATTAGCACTTCAAGATCATCGTCTGAATAGGCGTTGAGCAAGTCGCTTTCGAGATCAAACACACCGATCACTTCATCGTTGGAAATAATCGGGGCCACCATTTCTGAACGCGTGGTATCGCGCGCATTTACGTAGATTGGATCTAATCTCACGTCGGGAGAAATGACTGGTTCACCGCTCAGCGCTACGCTGCCGATGAACCCTTCCCCGAGTTTGAGGTGTAATTCCTGGAGTTCGTCAATGTCGTAACCACGCACCGCTTCCGATTTGAATGTGCATAGCTCTTCGCCCTAACGCGCCTCAGAAGGATCTACGCACTGCACCACAAAGATGCCCGCAGCATCGTACGGAATCAACGAGTCGAGCGTGTCCATCACCAGATTCAGCACTTCCTGAAGGTCTAATGAACGACTGATTTTATTGGTTATGTCGAGAAGCATGCGCAATTTGTCGATCGTGGTGAGACCTTGCGCGGGTGCTTCTTTAAGTTGTTCGGTCATATGGTCAATAACTTGGCTCACTGGCCAACATGTGATTATGTCTGATAATTCAATCTCCGACAAACAGAAGCGGTTTCTCAGTACTTATCGTGCGCTTGATTTGTATTCAGGCCAAAGTCGTGTGACTTTCATCCGATACTCCACCAACTCACGACTCACCCGAAATCGCGCGGCAATTTGCCTTGAAGTCTTCCCACTCACCAACAGCCGTTTGAGGGCGGCGTAAGGCAGAAGTCCGGCAGCGCCAACGCCATACGCCTCCTCCTCGTCCGACTTTCGATAATCACGCGCCATAACCTTGCCACGCTCGTCTTTGGTTACGATGGAAAGTCGATTTGGTTGATGGCCGAGAAAGACATGACAAATCTCCTCCATCAAGGTGGCGTTAGTACGAGCCCGACCGTGCGTCGGATTCAAAACCACGAGCTTCATTCCGTTTGGCAAAGTACACGCACCACCCGACCATTTTTCAGCGGCAGGCCCGAGTAGATGCTCACGGGCGCTGTCACTTAAGCCATTAATTTGATCGAAATTGAGAACGATCAAGTTCGCGAAACGCGCGAGT
>QHXL01000049.1:0-439 GCA_003222935.1 Acidobacteriota bacterium | reverse complement strand
CTAGCACGTCACCAGTATAACGTTGATGTCCGATAAACTTTAGTTTGTCGTGATCATGGGCAGAAGCTCTTAAAGCTCAAAACGGTCTATCTCTTCTTCTTTGAAGTTTTGTCCACGTCGTTCCGACTGAACTGGGTGTAGGCAACGCGAAAGAGTTCTGACAAGGCAGCCGCTGTTTCAGGAGTGAGATTGCGATCAGCACGGAGGTGAGCTTCGACGATTTCTGGCGTAGGTTCCTGAGGATAATAAACGACGGCCTTCGACGATTCTGATTGCGAGTGTCGACCACCCAGAATCCTCTCCATCGGCACGTCGAGCCATGACGTCAGACGCGCAATGTTGTCCGCATCTGGTTTGCCAGTACCATTTTCGATGCGCGAAAGTGTCGACGCAGAGACGTCGGTCTCTGTAGCGACATCCCGCAAACTTAGACCAAGCT
>QHXL01000616.1:2273-2686 GCA_003222935.1 Acidobacteriota bacterium | reverse complement strand
TCGGTAGCGCGCAGCAGCCGCCCCAGCCCTCCCATTTCGCGACTGCTGTCATAGGCGATGGACGCCTGTTGAAGGTATGCGTCTAATGCGTTTACGTCATCGTTTGAAAATGTCCGGGGCGCCGAATAGTGAATCCAGACCACCCCGAGTCGCCCACCGGTAAAAGAAAGGGGCAAACACATAGCCGCGCGACTACCCTCCTCAAGCATGGCGGGATTAAGTTCTTCCGTAGCTTTGCTGACGTCCTCAATCAGACAAGGTCCGCCGGTCTTTAGCACGCGGTGAGAAATACCATTTGGTCTGATCCGATCGTTGGTCGGGAGTAGTTTATGGCCGCGGGCGGCGCGGAAATTTCGCCGTTGACCCTGCTCGTCCATCATTATCAATCTCACCCAGGAAGCGTCTGCTGCCTC
>QHXL01000616.1:0-2154 GCA_003222935.1 Acidobacteriota bacterium | reverse complement strand
CTATAGCAGCAGTACTTGCCAGAAGAATCAACAACGGCGGGAGTTCTGTTGGAAACTTGTGCTCCCGCTCCGCATTGATGAATAAAACCCCCATCGTCCGATTTTGCCATTTGAGATTAATCATCAAGACTGCGCCAAATACTTCTTCCGCATAGACCGGCGCGCGTTCCGGATAGTTCTGGTAATCAGGAACAGCTTTGAAAGGTAAGTCCTTTCTGATCACCTCGCCTGCCAACCCTTCCCATAAAGTAATCTTGGACCCAATGAGTTGTGGAAGTTGGTAGCCCGCGATGACGGTCATCTCGCCGCGCTCAGGATTGAATAGCTTTATCCCTCCACCCGTTCCACCAACCAGGTGAGCTGCTTGCTCAGTAATTGTATCGAGCATGCCTCTGAGATTCTCGTATTCGCTGAGAGCCTGCGCTGTGCTCTTGATCGCAGCCAGTTGTTCGGCCTTGCGTTTGAATAGATCTATGATGGCCGCCGCTTGTTGAGCGAGAACTTGGCAAAGCCTAATCTCATCGTCGCTGAAATTTCGAAGCTCCATCATGTCGAGACCGAGCGAGCCGATTGGAACATTGTTACTGATTAAAGGAACAACCAAGACCGATTGAATCCCGTGACCGCTCAGCAGATCGTTCACGGGACTGAATGATGGATCTTCGGAAATATTCGGGATAACAATCGGCTGGCTAAAGTCGATCAACCGTTCTTCGGCAGGAACGCCACGCAACGGGATCGAAAGACCTTTTGTTCCAATCGGAGGATATTCCGAAATGACTTCGCCTCGTTCGTAATTGGCATCGAAGAGCATCAGTCCACTATGATGAACCTTTAATAGATCGACAGCAGCTCTACACGTTGTGGTTAAGATCTCTTCAAGATCAGAGGAGGAGTCGAAGCTGTCAGGCGGATTTCTTTTGTTCAGACTACTGGCTGGACTTTTCTTTCCGCGGCGGTTTAGGTCGTGAGCGCTCATTTCACCTCGCTCGAACGCCAAGTCAGATGCCGAAGAGACCTATAGAGTGGTCGGATTATACAACAGAAACGACGGCAGTCTCTCTAATAGCCCCTCATCACTCGCAACAAAATACTCGCATCTTGGCGTCGATCGACGCGATGCTTGCCATCGTACCGTGCAGTAATATGGCGGTTTGCACGGCTTCGTCCGTTGCTCGGGCGAGTTCCTTTTCAAGTGACTTCTTTGATAGTACTTGCCCAAGGAACAACCACACTTCGCGTCGCGCTAGCGGATCGCGAATGATCGATTCGATATCCTTCCACACTTTGGCCGGCTCTCCCCCTTTTGGGAGCCGGATGCGTTGCTTGACTGTACCCTCCACACGGGGAGCGCGCCAGGGTCTAGCCCACTTCTTGAGACTATCGGTCGGTTCTTCTTCGTTGAACATCGATAAGTAATGGATGTTCTTCATTGCCTGGCCGCAAACCTCGGTGATGGCGCTGGCAGAGTACAACCTTGGCTTGTCGCTGGCTTTGGCATGAATGAATGCAACAAGTTTCCTCTTCGAATCCGCTAGAATGAAATCTGACATTTCAGTCTCCATATCATCGCAAACCAGGATGTCCGGGTCTCCCATTTCCTGCGAGAGTTCTTTGTCGCCGGCGCCAAGTTTGTCAATTAGGTCAAACAAAGAGCTGCGCTCCCAGCCCTCGCCGGAAGGCAAACAGTTCCGGCCCTTTTCAAACCCAGGCTTATTCCCGCCGCTGTGCAGGCTGCCAAACGTGAGAAGGGTTTTACCCACCTGAAACGTCTCTCGATCAAACTTCTTGCCGATTTTAATTACGGGTCGGTAGAACTCGCCATGGACGTAGATCACATTATCGCTTTGCGGCAGCACGCGAAACGACTGCGTGCGGTTTAGGAAAGTAAGAACACCTTCGTGCGGCAACCCGCTCTTTGTATGGAAGACCTGATCGAGATGGACGTACTTAAGTTCTTCTGGATCAACGTCACTATCAGACAAGATGCGGTAACGACGCTTATCTCGATCATAGGTAATAGTCAATGGACATTCGAAGGATTGGTCCGCAACCCTTAAAGTAAGGCTAAATTTCCCGTCTTTGACGTCCTGACAAACGTCTTCTATATCCATTGGCTGATCGCGTTGAATATCTCGCTTGACATCACCAGTG
>QHXL01000048.1:17285-17568 GCA_003222935.1 Acidobacteriota bacterium | reverse complement strand
CGAGTAACCCTGCGAAACTAATTGTGTCAGATAGCGAAGCCGCGTAAGTTAATCTAGCTTGCAGACCAAATAGAAGTGGCGTCTTCAGGGATTTAGCTACAGGTCGCTCATCCCTTATGATGCGATTTAACTAGCAACAATTGCTTTACCCTTACGATTATTCTGAGTCACTTTGGAGAACCACGTGCAGAAACGGGCTTTGATAACCGGAATAACCGGTCAGGACGGGAGTTATCTCGCTGAATACTTATTGAACCTCGACTATGAAGTCCACGGACTTGTC
>QHXL01000048.1:0-17266 GCA_003222935.1 Acidobacteriota bacterium | reverse complement strand
ATCGCGCATCTCCTCGACAAGGTGATACTTCATGGGGCCAGCCTGGAAAGTTATCCGAGCATTTTCCACGTAATCAGTCAGCACGACTTTGACGAGTGCTATCACCTCGCCGCGCAAAGTTTTGTGGCCGAGAGCTTCGCAGACGGCTTCTCGACAATGAACAGCAATATCAATGGGACTCACTATGTCCTTGCCGCCCTTCGTGAACTACGTCCAAAGTGCAAGTTCTACTTTGCGGGGTCGAGCGAAATGTTTGGCAATGTCAACGAAGTGCCTCAGAAAGAAACTACCCTGCTCCAGCCGCGCAGTCCTTACGGCATCAGTAAAGTGGCCGGATACCACCTCACTCGAAATTATCGCGAAGCCTATGGTCTATTCGGTGCTGTAGGAATTCTGTTTAATCACGAGAGTCCCAGACGGGGATTTGAGTTTGTCACTCGGAAGATTACGAGTACGGTCGCCCGAATCAAACTTGGCCTGGCTTCGGAGCTCCGAATTGGAAACTTAGAGGCTAAGCCATGCACCTAATGCTGCAACAGTCCGAACCGGACGACTTTGTAATCGCTACGGGGGTCACTCACACGGTCCGCGATCTTTGTGAACTGGCGTTTTCTGAAGCTGGACTCGACTATCGCGACTATGTGCAGGTTGATAAGAAGCACTATCGCCCGGCTGAAGTTGATCAACTCATTGGCGATGCTTCGAAGGCAAGAAAAATTCTGAAGTGGAAACCAACTTACACGTTCGAACAGTTGATCAAAGAAATGGTTCATGAAGACTTGAAGTCACTCACAAAGCAAGCCTCTCAACCTGAACAACGCGCCGTAACGATCTAGCAGAGATCTTCATTTTTCTGTTCAGATTAAGCTCAGTTGCTGGAAAAATCTTGACAGCAATCAAGCTAGAAGACTAGAGTTCGCCCGTTCCTAATTAAATGCAGTGACGACAGTCAGCGCGTTGTCGCCTGACCACTAGGAAGTCCCTCTTACTAACAATCCGAAAAAGAGTGTCTCCCCAGCATCTCGCTAGTAAGTTACTCGTGTGGGACTCAAACTAACCTTCCACACGAAGACTGATGGCCCTAAAACACAACCTAAGCTTTCAGGAGGATCCCAATGCGTCATCCACGGTCCATCAAAGCTCAAGTGAGGAAACTTATCAGCATCTCCTTGGCTTGCTTCATGTATCTCTGTCTACTGCCGGCATTGCCGTCAGCCCCCCCATCTCGCGCATCAGCTGAACCTGTCGGGGACGACCCTCCGCAGGCACAAATTCCTGTGATTGCGGCAGGGTCTGCCTATCGACAGACAAATCTAGTTTCCGACATTCCTGGACTGGCATTTGTCCAGGATCCTTTACTCGTGAATCCCTGGGGTTTAACAGCAACGGGCGCGAGTGCCTTTTGGGCGGCGAACAATGGCACGAGTACTTCCACTCTCTATAAGGGTGGCGCAGGTGGTAATCCCGTTGTGAAGAATTCCCCACTTTCGGTAGTTACCATTCCTGGTGACAAACCAACCGGCACGGTTGCAAACGTCGGGGGAGCGACAGATTTCGTCGTGAGCTCCGGGGCAGCAAGTGGAAAAGCGGCTTTCCTTTTTTCTTCGCTCACGGGAAATATAAGCGGCTGGAACCCAAACGTTCCGGCGGCGGGTTCTACGACAGCTGTGATCATGTCGAGTAACGCAGGTCACGTCTATACCGGGCTGGCCACTGGTACTTCAGGAGGCGAATTTCTATACGCGCCTGATTTTGCATCCGGAAAAATTGACGTCTTCAACTCCAGTTTCGTCTTGCAACCATCCGCGTCTTTTCCCTTTGCGGATCCGACTATTCCGACTACGCCAGGAAATACTTACCATCCCTTCAATGTTCAAAACATTGGCGGCTCTCTGTATGTCACCTACGCCAAGGTTGGCACGGGCGGCAGATCGGAAGCGGGTGTTGGCAACGGATTCGTCCGCAGGTTCAATACCGCCGGCGTACGCGATCTGACATTTGGGATTAATAACGGAGCACTCAATGCCCCATGGGGTGCCGTCTTAGCGCCAGCAAGTTTTGGAATCTTCGGAAGTGCCCTATTAATTGGCAACTTCGGTGAGGGCAATCCAAGTATTCACGCTTACAGCCCGACCACCGGAGCTTTTCTGGGCACCGTGCAGGACGAATCCGGAAACGGAATCGCTATCGACGAGCTATGGGCCCTCAGATTCGGCAACGGTGGTAACGGCGGCGACGTGAATACGCTCTACTTCACCGCTGGCCCGGCTGAAGAAGAACACGGTCTTTTGGGTTCACTCCAGCCAACCACGGCTTCTGCAACGTCTCTTATTCAGTTTGCTGATACAGACGTCTCAATTGGTGAGGGCAGCGGCCACGTCGATATAACGGTAGTCCGGCTCGGGAACCTGTCGGGAACCGCAACGATCAACTTTGACACTTTCGACGAGAGTCAAACTGACAACGCGAGTCAAAAGAGTGACTTCGAAATCGCCCTGGGTAAGTTGACATTCGATCCGGGTGAATCGAGCAAGACTTTCCGCATCTTACTCGTCAACGACTTGTTTGACGAAAATGACGAGACGATTCACCTGGCACTGAGTAACCCGACGGGCGCAGGTGTTGGTCTTGGGAGTCCCAACGTCGCTACGGTTAAGATTCTCGATAACGACACCGGTGCTTCAACAACGAATCCAATCGACGATGCGACGTTCTTCGTCCGTCAACATTATCTCGATTTTCTCAATCGCGAACCCGATCCCAGTGGCTTAGCCTTCTGGGTAAATGAGATAACCAGCTGCGGCAGCAACGCAACATGCATTGAAGTGAAGCGTATCAACGTCTCCGCTGCGTTCTTCCTGTCAGGCGAGTTTCAGAACACCGGACTTGTAGCCTACCTGGCGAACCGGGCGGCGTTTGGATCGGCTCCATTGTATGGACGTTTCGAACTCGATCATCAGGCTTTACAGAAAGGCTACGCGGTGGGTGCTCCACTTGCTGATGCTATCCTCGAAGCAAACAAGACGGCTTACTTCAACGACTTCGTCAACAGGCCGGAGTTTGTAGACAAGTATCCATCGTCTCTGACCAACGATCAGTATGTCGATAACTTGATGGCATCTGCTGGGATTTCGCCCAGCAACTTCGTTGTGAATTTAACTAACGGTCAGGAGAATCCGCCGACCAACCCAACCACGACCGGAGGGGCTCGCAGGCCCGCGTCTTTCGGCACGGCGACCTTCAACATGAACCCCGCGCAGACCCAAATGACGTTTACAGCGACGATAAGCAACCTCGACTTCACCGGCTCGCAAACAGTAGACGTAAACGACAACCTGGTTGCCGCACACATTCACGCGGGTCCTAGTGTCACACCGGGGGTCAATGGCCCAGTGGTGTGGGGATTCTTCGGCAACCCATTCAACGACAACAATCCCAATGATGTCGTGAATACACCGCTTGGCTCCGGCGTCGGAGGAACTATCAGCGGCAAGTGGGATGCCCCCGAAGGCAACAACACAACGTTCGCCGCACAGTTAGCGAACCTCAAGGAGGGTCGCGCTTACATTAACTTCCACACCACTCAATTTGGTGGCGGCGAGATCAGAGGCGATTTCCCGGCGATGCAGGTCTTCCGCGACTCATTAGTAGCTGGACTAGCCGGCGCCACTGAGACGCGGGCTACCGTATTACGCAAGGTTTCCGAGTTTTCATTCCTGAGGCAGCGAGAACTTAACAACGCTTTCGTGTTGATGGAATACTTCGGCTACCTGCGCCGCGATGCTGACACCCCTGGCTTCAACTTCTGGCTCAAAAAGCTGAATGAATTCAACGGCAACGCCGTTAATGCTGAAATGGTGAAGGCATTTATTACTTCATCTGAGTACCGTCAGCGTTTTGGTCCAGGCTAGTTTAGGCGCGGAGTTTTAGCCGCAGATTTACGCAGAAAACGCAGGTCAGGAATAATGAGAAACGTACGTCCCATTTCTCTAATTCTGATCTGCGTTTTTCTGCGTAAATCTGCGGCTTAACGCGCTTACCTACTTCCTTATTCCGACATCTGCTACATTCCTGTGCATGACCGCCGCCCTTCGCGTCGAGAATGTATCCAAGCAGTACCGCATCTACGATCGTCCGGGGGATCGGTTAACCGAATCACTGACGCGTGGCAAACTCCGTCGCCACAGAGAATTTTGGGCCCTTCGCGATATCACTTTCGAAGTCGAAGCGGGCACTACGGTTGGAATCATCGGCCAAAACGGCTGCGGCAAGTCGACACTCCTGCAAATAATCTCGGGCACCCTTACTCCCACTCACGGAAACGTCTGGCAGGAAGGACGAATTGCCGCGTTGCTTGAACTGGGCGCGGGCTTCGATCCTGAATTCACGGGTGTCGAAAATGTTTACATGAATGCCTCGTTGATGGGGTTTTCACGCCGCGACACTGCGGCAATTTTCCCCGACATCGAAAGGTTCGCCGAGATTGGCCAGTTCATTAACCAACCTGTTAAGACCTACTCGAGCGGAATGTATGTTCGACTCGCGTTCGCGATCGCCGCGAGTGTCGAGCCCGACATTCTGATAATCGACGAAGCGCTCGCGGTGGGCGATGCAGTTTTTCAACACAGGTGTTTGCGACGACTCAAAGAGCTTCGCGAACGTGGCGCCACCATTCTCTTCGTCTCCCATGACACCGCAGCTGTACGCGCATTATGTGATCGCGCGATTCTGCTAAACGCAGGCCAACTGCTGGCCGATGGATCTCCTTCCGACGTGCTCTACAACTATCAACGAATAGTGATGGAACGCGAGGAAGCGTACGAAGCTGACACAACTCCGAACTCTTCCGACCAGGAAGTTTTCAAGGTTCCAAGGCAGCCTGTTCACTACACGTATCGACATGGCGACGGTAGCGCTGAAATCATCGGGGCTGAGTTGTGCGACACCACGCGCAAAGGCGTCGAGGTCGTTGAAACAGGTGAACCGCTGACAGCACGAGTCACTTTTCGAATGCTTCGCGACATCGAGGATCCAGTGGTCGGCTTTCTAATTCGAAATCGTCACGGTCTTCATGCTTACGGAACGAACACCAAGGAACAACAGGTCCAACTTGGTAGGGTCGAGCGCGGCAACACGATTACGATCAGTTTTGCCTTCAACTGTTGGCTCGGTATCGACGATTACTCAATATCTTTTGCGGTTCACAGTCGCGACGGTCAGGCGTACGATTGGCTCGATGGTGCTTTGTTTTTCCGCGTAACGAGTGTCACCGTCGTGGAAGGCATTGCAAATCTCAACGCCGTTGCCACGATCATTCACGACGATCGCTCTAACACAAACCCCGAAGTGCAGAGTGTCAGCTATGGTTGATCAGGAAGTTGCAGACATCCTTCAGGAGATTAGGAATCGCGTTCGAGCGGCCGGAGAACCTTCCGAGTCGATCGCCGCGCAGGGCGCAAATGGATTTTCAAGTGAAGTAGTCGCTGAACCCGGTGGACCAGCGGTAGCTGAAAGCCGGAACGGCTACCCAAGTTTGAGCATCATGGCGCGCGCCTGGGATCGATTGCCACCGGTGATCACTAATCGCTCGGGCACTTCAGCTCGTTTGGAGTTGTGGGTAAAGGCGAAACTAAAGTCCGCGTTGAGATGGTTCACGTGGGAGCAGGTAAATTTCAATGCCGCCACGCACCACACATTCCTGGAATTGATTAGCTCGATTACAACTCATCAACAGGAGTTGGTGAGACTTCAGAACCAACTTAAGACCGAGATCGACAACCAGTTTGCCGCGAATGCTCTAGCCGGGAAACAACAACTCGATTCACAACAAAAACAGATCGATTCGCAACGATCCGAGTTGAAAGCTCAACGCGCTGAACTGCTGAGGGAAATTAAAGCTCGGGGCATGCAACTCGATCAGCAGCAGGCATCACTAAATTCGCAGCAAGTCGAATTCAAGAAACTACAATCCCAGCTAAACGTCCGCCTGACAGAACTTGATACGCAACAAACGAAGATCGCAGCGCAACTCGACGAGTTAAAAGCTCAGCAGTTAGTAGAAAAGGAAGACGCCCGACTGCGGGTCGATCAGGCACTTGAGTCGCAACAAGCCGCGGCCCAGTCGCAATTAGCACTACTCGTTAAGGAATTTCGGGAACGCGATGAACGATTGCTTGACGAGCAACGCGTGTGTTTCAAGCAACTGTCGCTGGAACTTAGTGAGTCGCACGTTTTACAGGATCGAGCGCGCAGAGAAATCGAATCACAGCTCAGAAAGCTCGAAGAAAAAGACTGAACACTCGACTCTCGATCTGGAATCTCCATGCCCTCGCCGCCCAAAGAAAATTACTATCGACGTTCAGGGATAGACGACGTTCGCGAGTTTTATCGAACAAAGTTTGTTTCTGATGAAGTACTCGATCCGCGTTACTTCAATCCGCTCGATCGCTTCGACATGCGTTTCGCCCGCACGATGTGGGTCTACGACAACGTGCGTTCCGGCAGTGCTGTACTTGACCTCGGCTGTGGAGCAGGGATGCTGGCACTGTTGAAGCGCAAACAGGTTTCACTCGTCGGCGTCGATCTATCAAGTGAGTGTGCGCTTGCGGCCAGGCGGAACGGTTATGACGCCACATTTATTGCTTCTCTATCTCAACTTCCCTTTCCCGATGACAGTTTCGACTACGTGGTGAGCCTCGACGTCCTGGGCCATGTAGCATTTGAAGATAAAGACGCTGTGCTTTCGGAAATCAAGCGGGTCCTGCGTCCAGGCGGCGTCACGATGCATGGAATCGAATGCACTGACGTGAATGGCCGGCGTCGGTTCGAGGAGATGACCGAAGTAGAACTGCGACGTTTTGTCGAGATCGACGGGCACGTCGGACTTGAAGAGGAGCAAGAGCACGGCGAACGATTTCAACAGTTGTTCGCTCATGTAGCCTGGGAGCCGCGTTACGCGCTGTGCCTGAGTAGCGAAGAATTCATCAAGCAATCAGACAAGTACGGTCTACCCTTCGAAGACGACTTTATCGAGTATCTTCGCGACCTGTCATTCAAGGAACGTCGCGCTTTCGACATGGCGATGGGATACGTCTTCGGTAAAGTTTCTGATCTGCACATCAGTCTGCCGAAGTCAGGGCTGTATGTTTTGCTCAAGGCGTCGGATCAACCACTAGGGCCTTTCTACAACGAACATCGTGATCGGCAGCTACTCTTTTCGAATTGCGCCCAGGTGTCGACTGAATGTGTTGCCTCCTGTTTAGATCGCCGCGGTGACGCAGTGTTTGATAGTGGGTGGTTTGAACCCAACACACTTCCGCCCGTAGCTCGCTGGATGGGAAGTCGCGGTCGAATAAGTTTTCAACAAGACCGGCTAGAAGTAATTCGCATGGACATGACCACGCACATGCCCGATCTCAAGAGTCAGCCTCTTGAAGTTGAACTCTGGTTGAATGGCGAGCGCCTAAGCTCATTCTCAATTCTTCGAAATGGCTGGTTCGAGTTTAGTGCAGCTGTCCCGGAGACTCTGGTCGATCATGAGCAATTCGAACTTGAGTTGCGAGCGAGTCGAACCTGGCAACCCAGAAGCGTCACAGAAGTTCGTGAAGAACGAGACGATCGGGAACTCTCGATCGCCGTCTGCAACATAGAAGTTTCCTAATGTCCGATAAACTTCAGTTTGTCGTGCGATATCGGCTAAGACACTGCGCATGATTCGCAACGTACTCATCTGTACTACTCAAGTCCCTTTCACTACAGGCGGTGGTGAGTCGCACGTCGAAGGACTGCGGCGTGCGCTTATCGAAGCCGGGTACAACGCGGAAGTAACTGCTTTGCCATTCAAGTGGTACCCACCAACCGAAATAATGCGTGGAGCATTGGCCTGGCGGATGTTGGACCTCAGTGCCGCAAACGGAAAGTCGATCGACCTCGTGATCGGAATGAAGTTTCCTGCTTACCTCGTCGAGCACGATCGAAAAGTCCTGTGGGTCATGCATCAGTATCGTTCTGCTTATAATCTTTGGGGCACTCAGTTTGACGATCTGTCGACTTACCCGGAGGGCCCGCGCATCAGGGAGTGGATTCACTATTGCGACGGTCAATTTATCCCAAAGGCAAAAAAGGTATTTGCAAACTCGAAACACGTCGCAGCGCGCCTGCTGAGTTTCAACAAGATAAAGAGTGAGACTCTGTATCACCCGCCACCTCGAGCAGAAAGTCTATTTCAAGGTGAACAGGGCGACTACGTTTTCTACCCGAGTCGACTCGAGCCCCAAAAACGGCAGGAGTTGTTAATTGAAGCGGCAAAATATTGTCGTACACCAGTCAAGATTGTCCTTGCCGGCAATTCGGCCCGGCTGGACGACTACCGAGCGTTGATCAGGCAACATGGTGTTGCCGATAAGGTTGAGTTGACGGGGTTTGTCGACGAATCAAAACTCATTGAGCTTTACGCAAATGCTCTGGCTGTTTGTTATCTGCCCTTTGACGAAGACTATGGTTACGTCACACTGGAAGGGATGCTTTGTGGCAAACCGGTGATTGTTCCAACTGACGGTGGTGGCGCGACGGAGTTTGTTGAAGATGGATCTGAAGGCTTTGTGGTGGCACCGGAACCGCAGACGCTGGCAGCCGCGCTGGATCGAATTTACGAGGATAAGCAAAAAGCGCGAAGTATGGGTGAACGCGGTCGTGAGAAACTACTCGCGATGAACATCACCTGGCAACACGTTGTCGATAAGATTATCTCGTCGGCCAATTAGCTGACTGAATATGGCAGCTCGGATTTCTTTTATTCATTCACCTGATCGATTCCTCGCCGAAACTCAGCAGTACGGCGCGATGTTTATGCCTGTTTGGGCTTACACCCTCGCCGCGTATATCGACGAACCTGAAAAGTACAACCTGCAACTCTTTGATACTCGATTCGAAGCTGTCGAACGAGTTCCGGAATCTGACCTGTTCGTTTTCAGTGGGATTAATCAAGACTACGAAACAATCGTTGAGACACATTCAAAACTGAAAGCTCAATTCCCTGCTTCAACTTTTGTCATTGGAGGTCCGATCAGCTGGTCCCTCAACGAAGCCGGAGAAATAGCTAAGCTCGAAATGTTTGACCACGTGTTCATCGGCGATGGTGAAGAAACGTTTCCCCAGTTTCTCAAGACGATGAATGAAGGCAGCGCGCCGCGCGTGATCTCAGCCTCAAAGAGATTTGATGTATCGCAGGCCCGGCCGTTCTATCGACCTTTTTTGAATGAGAGCTACAGCCGGTACTACGGAGCGGTGTTAGAGGTTTCTCGTGGTTGCCCGTTTCTCTGTGAGTTCTGTGATATTCGAGTTCTTCCAGACAACAATCGACCTCATAATTTTCCAGTCGCCCACATCATCGCTGAACTCGATCACTTTTCAAGCCTGGGAATCAAACAAGTCTTGCTATCGGCCGACAACTTCATCGGCGATCCGCGTTGGGCAGACGAATTACTCGACGCAATTGTCGATTGGCAGAACAGAACTGAGTCGTCGGTTGCTCTGTACACCTGGCTAACTATTAATCTCGCGCGACATCCTGAGTTACTTCGAAAGTTTCGCGAAGCGAATTTCGACATGCTTTTCATCGGAGTCGAGAGCTTCAGCAATAACTCGTTGCTGGAAACTGCCAAAGTTCAAAACAGCGCGATCAACATGGTCCAGGCGATCCAGGAAATCCAGTCGTACGGATTCCCGGTCGTAGCCGGACTGATCTTCGGCTTTGATTCCGACACTCCCGGCTCTTTTGACCAGACGATTGAAGGAATGGCCCAGGCCGGATTAATTTCCGGTGACCCATCACTATTGACTGCGTTGCCAGGCACTCCGTTGTTTCGGCGCATGAAACTCTCCGGTCGCCTGCGAAATAACAAGAACAGTCTCGGTGGCTACAAGTACTGCACAAATATTCGCTACCTGATGACTGCAGCCGAAATCACTCACGGCTACCGTCGATTTGTTGAGCGCTTTTGCGAAGGACGCTATCAGTACCTACGGCTGGAAAGCTTTTTGGACAACCTGGACCGCGGCAACTACATTCCACTGCGGTCAAGTGGATACGGAAGCCTTGGTAAATACTTATCCATGGTCTTGAAGAGTCCGCGGGCAATCAGAATGTTTTTGCAGCGCATGTGGCAGATCGTTTCGCGGCCCTCGGTTGCCTGGTACACATTGCGCGGTGTCCTACTTGTAACGAGTCGCTCGTTCAGGCACCCGAAGCTGTTCGGCATTTTCCAGTTCTGGCTATTCAACTGGACCAACGCGATGCTCAAGTATCAAGGCCTTTCTGAAAGAGACTTCGACATCGAATCTGTTCCCGAGAATTTTGATCGTTCACTAATCCTGCCCGAACACTACGCGGATACAGCCAATGAGCAGATTCCCTCGGTAAAGATCATCGCGCAACAGCGAATCACGGTTGGTCAACTCCGCCGTCTTACCGTACCGCAGGAACCTGGCACCGAGAAAATGTCCGATATGCTTTAGAGAGCCTCTTGCAAAACTTTGCTTAAGAACCTCTCGCAAACCTCTCATTCTCCCCGCGCTTTAGCTCGGGGTTACAGGTGCCGCTTAAATCCAGGGAACCGTTTCAGCGGTTTGACATTCTTGGCCACTGACGTGAAGCGCGACAGGATGAAAGGTTCGAAATGCTAGGTAAAACGAGGCAACGAACTGGAGCCCGTACCTGAGATCGGTCTCAGACGGCAAACCGTTGAAACGGTTACTTCACTGTATGAGCTCTGCCGCACCCCGAGCTGAAGCACGGGGAGAATGAGAGTTTTACAAGAGCCTCTTTAGCTTGTCGTGAGATCGATTAGGAGATCTCCACACGGGTTCTAACGAGAGTCACGACAAGCTGAAGCATATCGGACATTGGCTGAAGATGACGCTCGGACAACTATTGAAAATCTTTCGATCGCGATTGGAGTTTGGCGAATTTCCTGCCAAACAGTGTGGCCTGGCCGATCACGATTGGTGCGGGCGTAGCCATCTGGTACTTTTACGTATTCAACAAAGAACCGGCTGAACCTCGAACATCACTCTGGTTATGGCTCATTGTTGGCCCACCGCTGCTTTTCGCCTTTCTATTGCGCGCCCCGATTCCTGATTCATCGTTTGATGTCTGGAGTCTTCGCCTCTTCCACGGGGAGCGCGCGTTGCGCGGTTATCTCTACTGGCCCGGCGAATTCTTTCCTACGGCGGCTCCGTTCAATCCCACTCCCGATATGATCACGGGAATTTTTCGGCATGCCTTTGGTTACCGTCTGGGAACCATTGTGAACCTGCTTGTACTCCTTTGGATTGCGACTGTTGTCGACAAACTCCTGCGCTCTTACCTAGCAAACGACAAACTGCGGGCGGCCGCAGTCCTGCTTGTCGTCGGCGCCGAGCAAGTGATTTTTGAAATCAACAATTACATGCCCGACCTGCTCGCCCTGCCTTTGTTGTTGGAAGCGACACGGCTCACTCTGAACTCCAATACTTTCGAGAAACGAAAGGTGCTACACGTGGCGCTACTGCTCGGTCTGGCAGTTGGCCTAAAACTTTCCAACGGCGCTGTCGCAATGCCCATTGTGATTGTCTGGCTCTGGCGGATCTTTACAACCAAACCTTTCAGGACGAAAGAGGTAGTTCTAACTGGATTATTTTCCAGCCTGCTCTTTTTCGCACCCTTTTTTCCTTTTCTGGTCTGGGTTTACCGAATGACTGGAAACCCAATCTTCCCGCTCTACAACAAAGTCTTTCAGTCGCCGCTCTATCCGCCCTTCAATGGATGGGACAATCGCTGGGGTGGATATGGAATCTGGGAAATCGTCGCCTGGCCCTTGCTCATGTTCTTTGAACCGGTCAGGACATCAGAACTTCCCGTCTATTCCGGACGACTCTCACTGGCGTTTGTAGTCAGCCTTGCCTGCTTGTTCTTTGTTCGCAAACTCGAAGGCCCGATTAGAACAATGGTATTTGTCCTGCTGTTCGGTTCCTGGGCCTGGAGTTTGACGATGGGTTACATCCGCTATGGTTTGTACCTTGAGTTGCTCTCGGGAATTCTGCTAATCGCGCTCGTCTCACATCTTTGGTCCAACGCGGCACGCACGCATTGGCGTTCCATCATGGCCGGCAGCTTGACCTTTATCATGGTTGCTCAACTCACGATGGCTGCGGTTTATGTATCGCGAACAGAGTGGAGCATTCGACCGACAGTCTTCGACGACTTCAAAGGATACCAGCGCGAAACAAAGTATCTTTTCACCGACCAATCAATCCGGACACTTCTCAGACCGGATGATCGTAATACCCTGGATGAAGTCGATGTATGGATCGTCAGTGGAGTGAAGACTTCGGGACTCTTGCCGTTCCTAAACGAACGCGCTTCTTGCATTAGTGTTCGATTCGCCGGACTACTGCTGGCCCAGGCTAACCGCGAAGCTTTAGCAAAGTCGTTGGAGCAGGTTCAAGGGAAAAGGTTGTGGTCTTTGGCGATAAAGTCTGACTACAACGATTCACTGTTTGCCCTGCGGGGAGCCGGGCTAAAGGTGAGCAAGGTTCGGGAATTTGATCTGCCATTCTTCTCGCCTGAAGACATCGTGCCAACTTACTTGTTTCAGGTCGTTAAGGACGAAACAACTTACTCAACTCCGGAACGAACTACTGCCAAAGGACCACTTGCGGAAAATATTATCCACGCAACATTAGAAGCACCAGACGCGCCCCGTACCTTCAAACATGATCGAACCCTGACGCTCTTTGTTCGGACGACAAACAGGAGCGGCGTTGTTTGGCCATCACTTGGAGCTGAAAAGGGTGAACATCAGCTAGCAATTACTGCTCGTTGGCTCAAAGACAACAAGCCGAGAATGAGCGGCGACGTAACTCTTCCTTATGATCTTGCGCCCGGTGAGTCTACGATTCTGCCTCTTTCACTGAGTGCACCCTCTGTGGCAGGCAAGTACACTCTGCAAGTTGATTTGGTCCAGGGTCGCGTGAATTCGTTTGCCGACAAACCGTTAGTGATTGAGATAATCATCGAGCCTTAAAAAATCACTTCGTGTTTTTCTCTGTGCTGACTCGGTGGCTCTGAGCCTCTGTAGCTAAAGCGGAAGATGTCCTTTATCAGGCACAAGCTGCCCCGCTTGGCTTGAGGCAGGCATATAACGAGATGAAACTTTCAAAGCCGGTTCACTCCGGTAGGAGTGACATGTCTATAGCACTGATCGAGCACAAGCCTCGGGCGCGGTTCGGCGGGCCGGAACGAAGTTGAGTGGTTAAGAACTAGTTGCGCTCCGGCCCGCCGAACCGCGCCTCGGGACAGCGATGGTCTCACTATAAACATGCCACTCCTACCGGAGTGAAGACCGACTCCCGACGCTACCTAACGATCGAGTTTCTAAGAAGACACAGAGTCACCGAGAATGCGCAGAGAGAAATGAATTTTCTTGCTCATGGGAGAAGCTGCAAATAAACTGCGCTGACCAAAACCTGCATGTATAAAAACCAACGCATCGCAGTTGTAGTGCCCGCTCACAACGAAGCGCGACACATTGGCGGTGTAGTTACCGGCCTGCCTCAGTTCGTTGACCACATCATTGTCGTCGACGATTTCAGTTCCGATGAGACTCAAGCGACATTAAAAGACGCGATCGACAGTCGCGTGATCGTGCTTAACACCGAGAAGAACCTGGGAGTTGGCGGGGCAACAATGCTTGGCTACTCGAAGTCGCTGGAACTTAAGGCCGACATAGCGGTGAAGATGGATGGCGACGGTCAGATGTCTCCCGACCACCTGGGCCAACTGCTCGATTCGCTCACTGACCTCGGCTACGACTACGCTAAAGGCAATCGTTTCCTCGCGGGAGACTCACTTCAGTCGATGCCCCGTCACCGCCTCTTCGGCAATATTGTTCTCACTTTCGTTAACAAAGCAGCGTCGGGGTACTGGCACATCTTTGATCCACAAAACGGCTATACGGCAATACGAACCGAGACCCTGCGGAAACTCGATTTGCGGAGCATTCACAAACGCTACTTCTTTGAAAACGACATGCTCATTGCCCTGAATTTACTGAATGCGCGCGTGCGTGATGTTGCTATCCCGGCCCGTTACCAGGGTGAACAGTCTGAACTTAGTCCATTTAGAGCCGGCATTACTTTTCCGATTCTTTTTATTCCACGCTTCTGGCGACGTATCTACCAGAAGTACGTGTTGCGCGACTTCTCGCCGATCGCCCTGTTTTTGTTTTTGGGAATGCTCTTAGTTGGTTGGGGTGTGGCCTTCGGTGCGTATCACTGGGTCTTGAGTATTCTCACTCAGCACGTCGCAACAACGGGCACGGTGATGCTTTCGGTGCTGCCGCTAATTCTCGGCTTTCAATTAATCCTGCAAGCAATCGTGCTCGACATCCACGAGTCCCCCAAGTAGCAAGAACTAATCGCGTGTGGTGCGCTTGTTTGAATTTTCTCTGTGCTTCCTCTGTGCACTCTGTGTCTCTGTGGTGAAATCGATTCCAGGAACTTACTCAACCACAGAGACACAGAATGCACAGAGGAAGCACAGAGATTCAAAATTGAGTCAGTACCAAATAGCGGATGATTAAACTACGGGCGGTAAGGTAACACCTGCAACAGAGTCAGCATTTCGCAGCGGTCTTCGCTCAAGTTGCGGCACTTCACGAAATGATGAGCGCAAGCTGCAAAACAGGTTGAAGCGAAAAATCAACCAGAGCGCCATCACTCCATCCAGCAGCCCGATCTTTTTACCCTCTTCGTACGTGCGACCGTAGTAACTAATCGGCACTTCATAGACCGCACACTCCAACTTTGCGACCTTCGCAGTAACCTCGACTTCGAAACCAAAGCCTGAAGAGACGATAATCATATTTCGAATGATCTCGCCGCGAAATGCTTTGTATCCAGTTTCAATGTCGGTCATGTTCAGATTCGTCAAGGCGTTTGATAAGAACGTCAGCAGTTTGTTCGCGAGATAGTGGTAGAAATAGAGCACTCGAGTTGCGCGCCGAACGAGGAAGCGTGAGCCATAAACAACGTCGGCGTGTCCGTCAATAATTGGACGAATGATTTCCGGAATGTCGGTCGGCGAGTACTCGAGATCCGCATCCTGCACAATTACAACTTCACCAAGGGTCAAACCAAATCCGGTTTTTAGTGCAGCAGTTTTCCCCGAATTTTTTGCATGGCGAAAAGTTTTAACTTGAGCGGACATTTCGGCGAGTTGTTGAATGACATTGGGTGTGTCGTCAGTTGAGCAATCATCAACGATTACCACCTCGAGCAACCCGGGAAGCGCGACGACCTTGCGAACCACCTCCATAAGAGTGTCCGCTTCGTTATAGACCGGGATAACTACAGACAGTGATTTCCAGCCCTTGTCACTGTTGTCGTTCAGCATCATGTTTCTCTTGCAAGTGTAAATACTCGCCCGATTTCTGGAATGCAACAGCTATTTTCGATGGATCGTGATTGCGCTCGAGATCCTCAACCCAAAAGTTGAATCCACGCAGGTCACCATCAGGTGGATCTTCAGGATTGCGACGAAGGTAAGCGAAGTAATGCAATACCACCAGTGAGGGAAACTCTTCTTTGTTAATAAACTGTGGGTCGTCGACAATCATCGTTAACAAGTCTGCACGACTTTTTCCGCCGCTTGAGAGCTCTGTGATTAATTGTAATCTTGCATCTGGCTCAATTCTGACGCCAGAGTTCTTCAGCAACTGATCTACAAACTGTTCACTATCGTTACCTGCTGACTTCATGAAACCCTCTCGTTTCATCCACTCGTGCAGGAACTGATTGAAGTTCTCCGCGAATCGCGCCTCTTGTTCTTCAGATCCTACGACAACACCTCGACCAAGCTTCTCCAGATCCGGCAAGAAATCTTTGTAACGAGGCATAGCACCGTAACTGGCAACATGAAGCCGGTAGAGGCGCTGGCCCCAAACGATCGGTTGTTCCATGATCGCCATCGGGTTGGCATGAAGCTTGTTGGCCCAATCTCGAATCGACAGACCAGGAGGCAACGGAGCTTCGCTCCTCGCCGACGGTTCGATTTTGGTAACCGCGTACAAGTCGTTACCCTCATCGAAACGATTAATAAAACGGAGCCGTCCAGCTGCCACGGCCCTTCCCAAAAAAAATTCGTAATCAGCCTTTCGCTGATCTTCGATTAAGCCATTGGCAACAACGAGGTACGAAGCGGGAATCTGTTCCAACAGATCCATCAATTCGAAAGGAATCTTACCGGCGGCCGTCATCTGCTCTATTTGATCTACATAAGGCGGGCTAAATCGCGAAGTACCAAGAATGAGTGGCTTCGCATGATCAGCGGCGCGCAACATGTAACGCTGATTAACTTCTCGGTTTGCTGGAAAATAAGTGATCCCGCCATTCATTGAAGTTTCTTTTAGCCGAAGCGTCACGGAGTCAGGATTGACTGCTCCTCTAATGAAGTAAAGAGGTGCGCCGTTCAACTCCAGCAGCAAAAGCAAACAACAAATCGCATACACAATGCCTTCAGGTATTCTCGGGCGATTACTAACCACCAGTTCTGCCAGTCGTTTTACACCCAGGCCGGACAGGATCGACAAACCCAAATAAGCGAACATCGAGCCGCGCATCGGAGCGCGGATACTTTTAAATCCAGGCATGAAGTCGTAGAGGACTCGATACAGAATGAAGTTCCAACCAAGTGAATAAGAGAAACCAATTACGATCAGCACCAAAGAAATCCAGAACGCATCGTCGCGGGTGCGCAGCATTTTGATCAGGTTTGCTGATTCGTTTTGACGGAAGAACCGTGGAAACGCAATACACATCCTCACGATAACAACCAGAACGAGCATCATTAGCACTCGCTCAGGTGGCAGATAGTGGAAGTAGACCGAAACTGGCGAATAACTATTAGTGAAACCGAGTGAGATGAGAGTTAAGGGAAAGAGAAGCACAGCCAGGAGGTCCAGGCTTCTGGTCAAGCGGGCTCTAACTTTTTCTGCGTAGCCCAAAGCATATGGCGCGGGAGTCGCAAATAGGAACTCGGCAAACGGAAAAAGCAACGCGAACAGTCCTGGAAACATTTGAAACTTCCAAGCATTCGGAATGGCGTCACCCATCTGATGCCAAACCTTGCTCCGTCCCTCAGCTACAACCCAGTGTATCGGCATCGCGGAATGGGATTGGACATCGTCAATAGTTCGTTTGAATCCGTAAATCTTCGAGACGAGGTAGA
>QHXL01000615.1:2010-2889 GCA_003222935.1 Acidobacteriota bacterium | reverse complement strand
GTGACGAAGTCAATTCCGCGTAGCGCGTCGATCTCTCCGAAGATGTGGTGAGTTAGCTTTCTTCCTTCTTTCCCAACGTTTGACTGCGCAACCTGTTCAAACTGCGTCGCTAGACTGCGGAAACGTTCGATCAACTCCGATTGAGAACCATCAACCTCTTTCGGAATAACCTCGGACGGAGCGCGAGCCCCTTTCGGTAATTGCCGTTTTCGATAGATCGAGCGCAATACGGTCTGACGCAAGACTTGTCGCAGTAACCAGGGCGTGCGGATGCGAATACCCTTCTCGCCACTGAGTTCACCGATCACGACCTTATACGTTCGATTCAAATGCTCCGTCACCTGGGCTGGCGACCACTTCCCTTCACCCAGCGGAACAGACCACGACGCCGAACTGATCGCATCAGCAGTTTCGCGATAAGCCGCCGCGGAGGCCGCATGTCGGGCCAGCGCATCACTCCAGGAGTTGGCTTCGGAATTTGTAAGCATTGGTTAGAAGAGTGAGCGCTGCTTCGGAGAATGTTTTCTTGAAACAGTTGGAGAATCAAAAACTGACCGACCATCAAGTGAAGGCGAGATCTCATTCTCATGGCGGATAAGAGCATCGAAGTCCGCACGCGGCGAGAAGTGATCTTCAACCTTTCTTACAAAACCATCCAGTCGTCTAAAACCGTCCAGTTTGTCGCCGTCACCTAATTTCGCTGCGTCGAGCGACGTTCTCAAGAAGTTGATTGACTCATCATAAGTCTTCAGCGGCACAGGGAATGGATGTCGATCTTTGCCACCGTGTGCAAAAGAAAAACGGGCCGGATCGGAGAAACGCGTAGGTGCACCATGGACGACTTCAGCTACAAGCGCTAGCGATTGCAATGTTCTTGGA
>QHXL01000615.1:0-2003 GCA_003222935.1 Acidobacteriota bacterium | reverse complement strand
TAAGCGACCGCCAGTACAGCTCCAAGACGTTTAGTGTCGACGTTTATTTCACGCACATCGTGATGCGACGGCATCCGCAGATGACGCACTCCGGCGAGTATCTTATCGGGACGCTCGTGCACAACTTCCAACATTGCCAGTTGCGCTCGCTTCGCTTGCGAGTCAACCAGGTTCATGATCGTACCTTGATCTTCGCCGACGATCCCGGTGTGTGGCTCAGCGACAAAGTCTTTCACGGTTGCCGAATGCCAGTGATAACGTCGGGCCATGCCGCTACGATCATTTAACCCTTGTTGCACCACGGCCCATTCGCCCTGAGCTGTTAACACAAAGCTATGAAGATAGATTTGAAATCCATCCGCGATTGCGTTGTTGTCTACCCGGGCCGTTAGCCGGCTCTTTCGCACCAGTGCTTCGCCGTCGAAACCTTTTCGCTGGGCAAGAGCGCGCAGCTCGTTTGGAGTATTTCGCGAAAACCTGCCTCGTCCGCCACAGACATAAATGCCCAGTTCATCGGCTTTTGGACCAAGGCCACGTTTTAAGGCTCCCATAACAGACGTCGTGATGCCGGACGAATGCCAGTCCATTCCCATCACAGCACCGAACGCCTGAAACCAGAAGGGATCACTAAGTCGCGTGAGAAAAGCAGAGGTTCCGTAATCGCGCACGATTGTCTCGGTGATGGCTGAGCCGAGCTTCGCCATTCGTTGACCAAGCCATTGCGGCACGCGGCCGCCATGGAGTGGCAGGTCTGCTACGCCGGAACGTTTCATAAGTAAGACTTAGTTTGGACTGACGCCGAATCGCTCAGCCGATCGGGCCCGGGCTTTGATGGCTTCGACTTCGCGATCGCGTGGAGGTGCGGTTGTTACTAAAGAATCGAGCAGTGTGTGTGCGGCCTGGGTCACATCTTGCACGGCTTGATTGAAAGCTTCTTCGTTCACTTTTGAAGGTTTAGTAAACCCGCTCAGTTTACGAACAAACTGAATGGCGGAGGCCCGTATCTCTTCGTCCGTTGCTGGAGGTTTGAAGTTGTGTAAGGTCTTGATGTTTCTACACATTGTTTTTACCTGGTTGTTGCTTCGTTGCGCCGATCGTCTTCTGCGTTGCCGATTTTACCTGCCAAAGAATCCTGGATCCATTAGATACCAATTCACTAGACCTGCAAGCAAACCTATGCCCAGCACGCCTAAAGTGATGACCTTGTCGCCAGTTGTGTTTGGCTTTCCAACTTTGCTTGGAAACAGGAGCAGGAACACTCCGCCCACCACGCAAACGGGTCCAAATGTCGCGAGCTTCATGGAGTATCGTCCCTCGGATTGCAACTGATACCAGTTGTAATAGATCAATGCGCCACAAACGAGGATTAGGAGTAGGGCAAAAATGCGAGTTCTCATTGGATCTTGATCTCGACGGAGTTGCTCATTCGATCTTCATATTGATTAAGGTATGAGGAAGCGATAGTTGATCGTCCCTCTAACTTTCACCGGTTGACCATTGATAACATACGGATGAAACGTGGACGCTCTCGCCGCTCTAACTGACGCCGCCTGCAAAAGAGGATGGCCACTAAGTGATTGAGCAGCAATTACCTTCCCTTCCTCATCGACGATCACCAACACAACTACGTTGCCTGACGCGTGCGCGGCGCGTGCGATAGGTGGATAGTCAGGTTCGACTCTCTCGTCGAACTCTCCGCCAGTGATCTCCTGGTTATCGTGTTTTTGTGAGTCGCAGTGTTCGAGACAAGCCTTAACAACCGTCTCCTGCTTCTTATTGAGTTCAGCAATGAGACGATCGACCTCCCCGGTAGCCTCCTTTTTTGCCGTTTGCTCCTGACCATAAGCGATTGTCTGACTAATTCCCATAAAGGACATCAATGACAGACTGAAAAGTGCTGTCGCTATTACAAACTTCGTGGCGTGTTTCATTTTCACTCCTTAAAAGTTTTAGATGCTTTGGTCTTTTATGCGAGGGAAGCTAACCCAGTTGACACCCGAGCT
>QHXL01000614.1 GCA_003222935.1 Acidobacteriota bacterium | reverse complement strand
TCTGCGTTTGAACTAAGCGTTCTTCATCCGAATCCTTTAGCCCTCACAACCGCGTCAGTCCAAATGCGCGATGGTGATGAAAATGACCGCGAGCAGTGCACCGACCCCGATGCCCACACCAATGGCGATGTTCCTCGCAGTTGAATGGCCCTTGTTGCTCTCGACCTTAACAACATCGGCATAATTGATCGTTGTTGGCGCGTCAGTTTTACGATCACGTATGACGAAGTCGTCACTGCCAGCCTGCCCGATGTAACCTTTTCTCCTGGTCCCATCTTTTAGAATCACGGTCGCTTTGGCCTTCTCGCCGACTCCCAGTTTCGCGACCCTGGCTTTTACCTTTTCTAGTGGCGTTGCCTGGGTGTTGCTCTGCTGGGCGGCAACCGGCACAGAGACACTGATGACAAAGAGCACGCTTGCCAGCAGACAGGACAAATAGATTCTCATTATTGTGTTTTCCGTTTCTGAAAGAAGAGCACGAACAGACAATCGTCGTCAGTGCCTTTTGCGGAGCAGGATCGTAACTGCAACGACAATGCCACCTGGTTCTGCATAGAATTTTGGCCTAACGACGGAAATCTGTGTGCTTTGGGAAGTTTTGTGAGGATCAGAATTCGTCTTATGCAATAACAATCCGACACCACTGTCAGCTAAACGCATGCATCCACCCGTTATTATTCCGGTGGTCGATGAATTTCAAACTAACTAGCGAACTACGCGTGTAGTAAGGGCTACTTTTTAGGAAAGCGGCGACGAGTCGCCGCACTTAGTACAAATGACAGTATCTTTCTCCTCGTCCTTCCATACTATCTGCCCACACTTCGAACCCAGAATTCCCCCCGCAGCGTGCCGTTGTGAATCAATACGCATTGTGAATCAACGTGACTGAAAGAGTCAGACCCGTGCGATTTGTGCGAGAGGCCTGGGGTCGAACTTTCAAAGGAGAAAGTAAATGGCGGTTAATAATCCACAGGAAATGTTCGTTCTTCTACTGAGCGACGTGCGGAGAAAAACCGAACGTTCCGTTGATTTCTATAGCGAAGCTAGCAAAATCGCTGAAGATCCCGACATCAAAGAAGCGCTCGCAGCAAGATCCTTCGTAGCCACAAAATCCCTCGACAAAATCGATGAAGCATTCAAGCTCATCAATCAAAAGCCGGTCGAACTAAGCGGCAAGACCGAAGAGGTCTTTATCGAAGACTTCAAACGCGAAGTCGCAGAAATCAAAGGGCCGGTTGTAAGACGACTATTCATCCTTTCCAAGCTGATGCACCTGACTCATTGGCGAATCGGAGAATACCTGGCGCTGGTCGCAGCGGCAGATGCCACCGGAAACTTTGGCGTTGGTGTGCTGCTGGAGAGTTGTCTCGGAGATTACCTCGCATTCGTAGAGAGGAATCGACGAATCATCAGGAAGACAGTGCAGGCCAAGGTCGCCGCAAGAGGCGCATAACGCAAGTAGCTACACTCGTTCAGTTGGATTGCAGGTGAACTGAACAACGAATCCCCGACACAACAGAGCCGAACGTAAACGGCCAAATGTGTGTCGGGGATTCGTGCTTTTCTCTGTGCTGCCTCCGTGTCTCTGCGGTTAACTTATTGCTTCCGTTAGTTTCACCACAGAGTTCTCTATTACATCAGCGACAAGACAGACGCATATCGGACATTCAATTGAGGACCTTGATCTCATCGTCCAGGCCGAGATACTCCCACCGTTGCAGCGCTATGGGCACATTTCCGTTGAGCCAGAGGTAATCATGGAAGTCGCGCAAGTTAAATTCGTCTCCCTGAATTCGACGCGCGTCTGCCAGGAACTTTACGATCTGCAATTTCCCAATTTGATAAGTAATCGCCTGGCCCGGCGACGACGCAAAGAAGACTGCTTCCTGCCACGCGGTTGCAGCGTCGAGGTCCGCAACTTCCTGCAAGTAGTCGGCGGCCTGTTCGATACTGAAGATACCAAGGGCGAGTTTCACGTCCACTTCAACTCTTACAGCGCGCAGGCGGAGAAACGAATACATCACTTCACGCGTCTTCGGACTATCGTCAAATAGTCCAAACTGCATCATCAACTCTTCCGCATAAAATCCGATGCCTTCATTAGCACCCGAGTCGTAGTACTGACGTCGAATCGGATTTTCATGCGCCCATGAAAGCGCCAGTTGAAGATAATGTCCGGGTACACCTTCGTGAACGATCAACGGCCGTGGGTCACGTGCGATCGAAAGTGAAAAGTAATCAAGGTCAGGCGAGGGTACTTTAATGTAACTGATGCCGTCCTGGTCCAGCCGATTCGCTGAAGTGAGATCGTCGGTTACACCCATGAACGAAAGCGGGGCCAGGTAAGCGGGCAGCGGCAAGTTGTGATAGTGCTTCAACCATGCAGGCACGGTGAGGATGTTCTTCGCTTCCAGAAAATCTCTGACGTCCTGTTCTAGCTCAGCCTCACGTTTGATTTGAGCTGCCTGGTCTTCAAAGACAGGCAACTCTTCCACGCCTTGATTCCTGATTCGCTCGAAAGTTTCAAATGAAACCGAACGTTCCCATTCTTGCCTGGCCGAGTCGAGCAGTTGTTCTGGAGACAAGGGAATCAAAGCGACGTTTTTGAGAAAGAAGGAATAAGCCTCTTTACCAACGGCCGGCTCAGTAGACATTTCCGGCAGCTGTTCTTCAAGCCACGTTCGAAACGACTCAAGTACGACAACAGCATCATCCTTACTCTGTTCAAGTTGGTTTTTGCTCGCTTCATCAAAGAGCGGCAGCAGTTCAGTGACGACTTTGTTCAGACACTCCCGCACATTTTTCAGTTTATCGATGGCCGCAAGTGCAAATGGTCGAATCGCAGTATTAGCCAGG
>QHXL01000047.1:2920-10082 GCA_003222935.1 Acidobacteriota bacterium | reverse complement strand
GTCATCCCCACCTTCCTCCGTTTTGTCAACGGCAGTCTCAATAGAGTGCTCGGCCGAACCGCTAGCAACTATCGATAAGGGTTGCGCTCGTTGCGGGACTTAACCCAACATCTCACGACACGAGCTGACGACAGCCATGCAGCACCTTGCACTCTGCCTAGGTTTCCCTAAGAGGCTCCATCTCTGGAGTTGTCAGAGGCATTCTAGCCCAGGTAAGGTTCTTCGCGTTGCGTCGAATTGAACCACATGCTCCACCGCTTGTGCGGGTCCCCGTCAATTCCTTTGAGTTTCAGTCTTGCGACCGTACTCCCCAGGCGGAATGCTTAAAGCGTTAGCGACGGCACCCGGGGACTATAAAACCCCAGACACCAAGCATTCATCGTTTAAGGCTAGGACTACCGGGGTATCTAATCCCGTTCGCTCCCCTAGCTTTCGCGCCTCAGCGTCAGTGTCAGCCCAGCAACCCGCCTTCGCCGCAGGTGTTCCTCTTGATATCTACGCATTTCACCGCTACACCAAGAATTCCAGTTGCCCCTTCCGCACTCTAGCCCCGCAGTATCGGTTGACCTTTCCGGGTTAAGCCCGGAGATTTCACAATCGACTTGCGGTGGCCGCCTACGCGCCCTTTACGCCCAGTAAATCCGAACAACGCTTGCTCCCCCCGTATTACCGCGGCTGCTGGCACGGAGTTAGCCGGAGCTTACAAACAGTACCGTCATCATAGGGGGTATTGTCCCCTACTTATTCTTCCTGTTCTTGCGAAGTTTACATCCCGAGGGATTTCATCCTTCACGCGGCGTTGCTGGGTCAGGCTTTCGCCCATTGCCCAAAATTCCCGACTGCTGCCTCCCGTAGGAGTCTGACCCGTATGTCAGTGTCAGTGTGACCGACCGCCCTCTCAGGCCGGTTACGGATCATCGCCTTGGTAAGCCGTTACCTTACCAACTAGCTAATCCGCCGCAGGCTCCTCTTCAGACGCGAGGTCTTTCGATCCCCCGCTTTAACAACTGTCACCATTAGGTGCCGCTGCATTATGCGGTATTAGCAACCGTTTCCGGTTGTTATTCCCCATCCAAAGGTAGATTACCTACGTGTTACTCACCCGTGCGCCACTCTACTCGCTCCCCGAAGGGAACTTTCGCGTTCGACTTGCATGTCTGAGGCACGCCGCCAGCGTTGATTCTGAGCCAGGATCAAACTCTCGTTATTAGTTTGTTCTCTGGAACATCATCAGATACTGGTTACTTTCGTATTCAGTTTCGATAATGACTCTTTCGAGTTTTAGACGCGAACTTTATCGTTCACGTTTTGACTCTCAAAGGTCTTGAAACGGACACGCTCTATCTAGTTTTCAAAGATCGCTTCCAAATTGTTTTGGATTGCCTTACAGAAGACTTAAACTGTCCTCAAGCAAACGGGGATATTAACCAACCATCTAAACTCTGTCAAGCGACCCTAACTTCTTTCCGGTTATTTATTTCCGGAGACAAAAAAAGCACCGCGTTTCCGTAGAACTTCGGAGGAAAGCGGCACTGACCTGAAGTCGCCTTACGTTTAGTTCCCCGACATCCCCTTACAAAAGAGGAATGCGCATTATAGGTACAAAATCCTGATTGTCAACACCCTAGAGCAAACTAATCGAGATTTCTTATTGTCTCGCGGCAACGTCACTCCAAAAGCGAGGATTTAGATGCGACCTTAAGCTTCAGGTTGCTTAGTTAATCGACGAGTAATAAGAACCCTGAGCACACGCCTTACATTGCTTGCTACCATCACTAGCAATCACTTCTCGGCCGTCATTTATTCCTTCACCACACATCGCACACATCACTCTGGAAAGCGGACTGCCTGGGCGATCAGTGTTCTTAAGCTGAAGGAAAACAGACTCGACTTTGAAAAGATCTTCGTTTGAGGCTTCAGAGTAGAAACGAAACTGTCTTTCGCGTTTCTCAGCAATCTCCGGAAAACGTTGGTCAGCAAGTAACCTGGAACTTTCGAGAGCAACGACTCGAACAGCACTGGATGTTTCAGTATTTAGAAACGTGGCTGCCACTTTTCCATAATCGACAAACTTTAAACTACGCTTACCTAAGCGAGCTCCCGTCACAGCGCTTACAGCATCAGCCATACAACGATCGATCTCCACCCACACAATCAACTTCCTGCGATCTACCCCACGCGGGTCGTCGATCCCGATCAATTGGCACCCAAGCATCGCCATACGCGCACCCAACAACTGGCCCGCACACATGTGTCCATGCAACTGCTTGCATTGCTCCAGATGTTGCTCCAACGATTCCATTGCTTCAATCAGGTTATGTTAGTCGTGATATTCCGTAGATCGGAAAATAAAAGAGGCAGGCTTGATGCACTAAACACTCTCGCGTAATCCGAAGTCCCGAGATTTGAGTTGTCGTCGGAGACGTATACGGCCGAAGCTCGTGGTAAAACCGCCTTGGCCGACTTCTTGATCTGGTCCAAACCACTTCGTCGAACCATCACAAAATAATCAGGTCGAACAAACTGGGAAAAACTATTGCCTTCAATAAAGACACCCTTCGAAGCGACGTGCGATAGCGCTTCATTAATTCCCTTTTCGATCTGATCGTCAGTCGCAATCAGCCAATGAACATTGGCAGCACCAGCATCCCAGTAACGGCCAGTGTCTTTCCCAGCCTCGTACGTCGCTTCACGTCCGGAGCGAATCATCGGCTCTTCGGAGAGTAAATGACTGACACAACATGCGTGGGGATCTTTGCCGCAAGAACGATAGTGGCCTCGAGTGGTTTTGATTGCTTCCCAACCGGGAAAGGCGCGCAGCAGTTCGCACATCAAAGTCGTCTTACCCACATTTGAAGTAAAACCGCCAACACCGACTACGAGTGGTCGTGACATATACGAACTTCTATTTCTTACGCTTTTCTCTTGGCGGGAGGTTCGGCGCTGTGATTTTCAACACACCGCGGGCGTCTTTGTAGAGACTGTATTGAACGTCTTTTGGGCCGCCGCCTTCTTCAAGAAGTCGAAGCGTAAACGTCTTGCTATCTCCTTGCCCTTCAACTTTCGCCGGGAGATAGCCTTTCAGATCGGGGCTCCGATATGCAGTGTAGTGCTCCTGATTACGCTTGTCGTAACCCAGGACATAAATTCGATCGAAGTCAGGCTCCTCCAGAGTGTGTGGCTGGTTAGAACTACTCTTTTCCAGAATCAGCCAACTTCCAGGTTTTGCTTCGCGTCCAGCATCCTTATCGCCGGTCGAACTCGCTTCTTTAGACTCCCCGTCGAGACGCTGCCAGGCAACAAACTCCCGCCCAGTTCGATAAAAGATAATGTCACTCGGAACTGCCAACTCTACCTGTTTGCCGTAAATCCAGCCCGCAGGCGCCGGTGATGTGACTGCGGGCAAACGAACCTTATACCAGAGCTCATTTGTCTCTTCGGGTTCCTTGTTCTCTTCGTTCTGCCGGTTCGACTTGGTGCTACCTTGCTGAGCACTTCCCGCTTTGGGCGCAATGTCACTCTCAATCGACTCGGATGACGTTGGCTTGGGAACACGCTTCCAACTAACGATATCGAAGCTAGATCCACTGTCGAGCCTCATCATAATGTTCTCGTTACCACTTCGATCCGGAGTCAACCTGAGATTCGAACTGGCGCGTAATTGTCCACTAGCCTGGGGGGGAACACCCTCGTCTTCTGAACCCAGTTTCTTTGAGGCCTCCATCACGTCCTGAGGCATTACGTTTCGCGACTCGATCCAACCCTCAGTCGCATCCTCGTCGTGAGCTCGGACGCGAAGCCAACGCTCCTTACGGGTGTTGTCGTTTGGGTCTGGAACATCAATAGAGTCGAGAATATCTACTTGATCGCCTCGATTGACCTGTAACAAATCAGCGGCGACTACAGCCGTTGAGCTTCTAATTTGGGCACGACGTGCTACCACGACACCGGTACTGCTTCGTTGAGCGAGCGTGTTACAACCCAACAAAGCCAGGGGAATGATCAATAACAAAAAGGTCTTAAGCCAACGCATTCGCACTCCTCATTCAAAACTCATTTACGATACCCGAGCGACTTCAACAGCCTATTTTGTTCATCCGTTAGGCCGGTGTGGACTTTCAATTGTGAACGTGTCCCACCTGTACTTAATTCGAAACCAAACAAAGCCATGATGCTTTCAAGTTCCAGGCGGTTACGATTTTCAACGTAGGATTTCGAGAACTCCCGTGTTGCAGCTGACGACGTCAGCAATTTGATTATAACGTCATTTCCATCTCCGGTCTCAGCACTGAACCGATCGAACAACAGACGATACTGATCAAGTAACCTTTCCCTGGAGTTCGTGGCCTTTCGCAGCGTCAAGTCGTAAAGGAATGCTGTCAGCATCCCTCTGTCGTAAACAACGGGCGCGCGACTTGTCCAGCGAGACTCTGAAGCTTCGATAAGGTTTTGATTGTCCTCGTATGAAAGATACGAATCGTAGACGCGAGCCAGCGTATCGAGAAACTCCTGGAACCTAATCAGCTTCAAGCTTAGGGCTGTTTGTAAGGCAACGTACAAAGTAAAGCCTTCAAAAAACCAGTCGTAGTTTCCCTTGAGCTTTAGTGAATTAGGCACCCAGAGGTGTAACAGTTCATGAGTGAGGATCACACTCAGCTGCCCTAGCCAGTACTTAATGTCCGCCCGCGGGTTCATTACCAATGCGACGGTCGAACCACGGGTGTCGGCCTTCCACTGAGTACTTCCAGACGGTGTCTGAAGTGGCGCAAGAAAAACTGCCGCCCGTTTGGTCAACTTGAAATGAGTTAGCTCAAAGTATTTTTCGAGTACCTTGCTTGCTGACTTTAAAGCGTCCTTCTCGGAGAAAGCCCAATCACCAGACGAAACAAACTGTAACTCGATGCCGCGAACCATAACCGACCGATTACGTAAATCACGGCCTACGAAGAAAACTTCATCGTCGGCATCCTCCACAATGTAACTCCCATCGGTATCGACCTTCGTCGCCGAGAAAGCCAGCCACTGTGAAGGCAGCTGAAACCGAATTGATAATCTGCGATCATGTTCAGGAAACTCCGGAAGCAGATCTGCAAGCATTAAAACGCCATGGTCGTTAGCGCTCCACGAGATATGCGGAAGATTGCCAGGGCTAACTTCAGAAAGATTTACCAGATACGTAATACGCTTCGACGCCTCGTCAGCTCGATACTCACCCGAAGCAATCTTCCGAACATCGACCGTCTGTCCGGAGGTCCCCAAAGCCTGAAACTTCTGAATTCGATCGCCTAGACCTAAAGCCCCTGCGTAAGCATTCCGAAAGGACCAGGTTCGACTGTCGTTCAATGAGTCAATCTCGACCTGAATTACCGATTGAGTCGACACTGAAATCTTTACTTGTTGTTGAGTTTGAGCGGCCTCGACGATGGAGCGAAGTCCCATGGAGACGACGATTAAGACAAACAGTTTCAGAGCAACAATCTGCAACTGGTTTATGTTGTGCGGCATCAATTGAGCTGGCTGGAGAGACTATCTGGGCCTCGCCGAATTGCGCTTTTCGTCAGCCTATCGTTACAATGCGGGTGTTTGACACCCTTCGGACTCTAACACATCAATTCTGACAGCGACCAGCATGCGTTCCAGTACCTTCAACAACAAAACCGCGTCGATATCCCGGACCGTTGGTTTGTTGTTGACACTCTTTATTCTGTATGGAACCACGGTCGAAGCCGCGCACAAGCATGGACGAGTCTTCATTCCAAGCAATGGTGCGGCGGCCGTTTCGGGAACAAATACTACAGAAAGCACCGCCGGCACTAAGACAGGTTGCAACGACTGTCTCATTTGCCAGCTCCATCAGAACTTTTCCGCCAGCTTAGTATCGGTACGACCTAACGCAACTGCGTCAGGCATTTCTCTTATCGTACGCAGTTTGGATCCATTGTCGATCCAATCCCGAATTAATACTCCTCAGTCAGGCCGCGCACCACCTCAAGTCAACTAGAACCGCCCGCTTTCCTTTGTGGCACTCCACGAGGCGAAAGTTCTATGCGGATCGGCAAACATTCTCTATTCAGGAGAAGACTAATTCTGCAAGGTCCGCATAAGCTCCAGGCAATTTTCTAGGAGACTTTTGCAATGTTATTTAGAGGAATATTTAGAGCCGCGGTATTCAGCGGCTTGATGTTATTAGCTGTAACAATGATCCTGGGCCAAGCAAGGATCGGCAGCGTTCAAGGTGTTGTTAAGGATCCGACAGGGGCACTTGTCCCTAACGCAAAGATTACGATCACTCAACCGGTAACCGGCTATAACCAGACCACTCAGACTGACGCCCAGGGTTTGTTCAAGCTGGTTAACGTTCCCTTCAATACTTACAAGGTTCGGGTGGAAGCGAGTGGCTTTCATCCTGACGAAGAATCCGTTGATCTCGAAACGACCATCCCGCTTAATCTCGAACTTTCAGTGTCACTGGAAGAAGCAACCGCCGCGGTTACGGTAAGTACGGCTAGCGGTGCGATGCTTGAGACTGATCGTACTGCGTCGGACACAGACTTAGACCAAACGATTCTTGAAAGACCAGTCGGCGCCTCCCCTTCTCGCGGAATCGAATCGATGGTCGCCTCGACTCCTGGATTCGTTACGGACGACAACGGCCGAATGCACCCGCGCGGATCGGAGTCGCAGGTACAATATGTAATCGATGGGGTGCCGATCACGGATAATCTTTCAGCAATCTTCTCGACCAGCCTGGATGCGCGGACGCTTCGCACGGTAGAAGTCCTAACTGGAGGAATACCAGCAGAGTTTGGTGACAAACTGGGCGGCGTGATCAACGTCAATACTCGTTCAGGACTGGAAGGACCAACGCAAGGCGGCGTCTCATTCTCAGGTGGAAGCTTTTCGACAGGTGAAGTCTCCGCCGACTTTGCTACTCACACTCAAAAATTCGGTTTCCTTACTAATCTCTCCGCGAGTACTTCGCAACGTTATCTCGATCCTCCGGTCATCGAAAACTTTCATAACTTCGGTCGCAGCGGCAAGGGGTTCTTCCGTCTCGATTATCAGTTTGACACTAACAATACACTCCGTGGCGTTTTTACTTTTGGAGGTTCTAACTTTCAGGTTCCAAACAGACTCATTCAGGAACTTGCCGGTCAGCATC
>QHXL01000047.1:0-2907 GCA_003222935.1 Acidobacteriota bacterium | reverse complement strand
ACACATCTTTTCACCTAACAGTGTGGCGCAGTTTTCATTCTTTCATCGTCAGAGTAATGCCCGGCTGCTGAGCAATTCTTTATCGAGGCCAGTCGTCGCCAATCAGGATCGTACATTACAAAATTACGGGGGCATTGGTTCACTTTCATTAACACGAGGCTCACACAACATAAAATTCGGAGGACAATTCACGATCACACCGATCGAGGAGCACTTCAATTTTTATCCGACGGTTCATTTTCCTGACCTTGAAGACGAGAACGGAAATGTTGTCCCCAACCCGGTAAATGGCTTCACGGCAACTAACCCATTTACCTTCAATGGCACAAAAACCGGACGAACCCTAAGCGCCTATATTCAGGATCGTTTTACCATCGCCAGGAACGTGACCCTGGATCTGGGTGTTCGTTACGACAGCTATAAACTAATCGTCAGCAAACAGGCTGTTAGTCCACGTATCGGCTTCGCCTATTACATCCCTCGCACTCAAACAACTTTGCGCGCGTCTTACAATCGACTGTTCCAACCACCACCGGCGGAAAACTTATTGCTCGCGAGTTCGCCCGAAGCAGCCGCACTTTCACCTATCTCTGTACTCCAGGGCATCACTGCCGTCGAACCCGTATTGCCTGATACGCAACATGCATTTGAAGCGGGTGCTCAGCAGCTGATGTCGAAGTTTCTGCGGTTGAACGTCACCGTCTATCAAAAACGAATCCAAAACTTTTCTGATAAGGATCAGTTCTTCGAAACCGGCGTCATCTTTCCGATCGCAATTTCGTCGGGACGCGTCACCGGCGAAGAGGTACGGCTGGAGTCAACTGACATTCACGGCTTTCATACTTTTGTCTCTTACGCGAATGCGCGTGCTTACGGCGTGACTCCCATACGAGGCGGGCTCTTCCTTGGTGAAGATCCCCAGGACTTGTCTGTCGACGGTCTGAAGTTCCCAAACGACCACGATCAGCGTAATGAAGCTCAGTTTCAAGTTAGCTATAACCATCGGAAGTCAGGCCTTTACGCCACATTCAACGGTCGCTACGACTCGGGAGTGCCCGTGGAAGTAGAACCCGGCACAACACTCGCCGCTTTTGTTGCTGATGGTTTTGATCCAAGACTGTACCCCGAGATCGATTTTCAACGCGGCCGAGTAAAGCCACGGATGATTTTTGATTTTTCGGTAGGCGCCGATCTCCTGCAGAAGGAAAGAGTTTCAATGAACGTCCAGTTTGACGTTCAAAACCTGACTAATCAGCTCTTTCTATACAATTTTGAATCCGTGTTTAGCGGTACTCACGTCGGCTACCCACGACTCTTTAGCGGCCGTCTGAGTCTACGGTTCAAATAGTCGGAACTGTGCCGGCAATCGACTCGTATTTGTCGATGTACGTGCTCGGAGAGTGGTTAACGAAGCGCCCAGATTGACGGAAAACCTGGGCGCTTCTAGAATACGACCCGTTCAATAGCATTGCTCTTGACCCTTAAACTATTGAGGAATTCGTCGTGAGCCTGGTCAAGATTATCGTCATCACAATCATCGTACTCCTCAGCATTCTGCTTTTCGGTCGGTTTTTCATCTAGCCGAATAGCTAATGCCAGGTCCTACCTTCGCGCTCAAATTAGCTTTACGTTCCGAGAGCGCACGCCTATTTCAACAGAAAAGTGTATTTAGTCGCCTGCTGATCGCTTTCGCGCTGGCAACTGTCTTTCCGTGTTCTGTGCCGGCCCAGGATACCGACGACGTCGTCCGAGTAAATACCGATCTCTTGCTATTCCCCATTCGATTAAAAGATAAGAACCGACCCGCCGTCATAGACTTTTCTGAGAAGGACTTGTCGCTAAAGGATCCGGACGGTGTTACCTCAGGCGTGTACTTTTCGGCAGGAGTTGATCGCGTCGCTCTGGTTTTTGCGCTCGACGAGTCTGGAAGCTTGCGCGAGATCATAAGCCAACAACAAAACGCAGCCATAGCCCTTTTCTCGAGATTCAGCGAGAGATCGTCCGTAGCGATAATTCGCTTTTCGGAAAGACCTGTCGTTGCCGCCAACTTCAGTAGTGATCCAACAGCAGCAAAATCTGCCTTTCGATTTCCGTCCGCTCGCGACAAACACACGGCTATATTCGATGCCGCTGCAAAAGCAATTTCTACTTTTGAAACCCTGCCGCGAGTTCGTGGTGAACGGCGAATCGTTATCCTGATTAGTGACGGTCTCGACAACTTCAGTCGAGTAAAGCCCGGTGAAGTTATTAGACTTGCCGTGGAGAACCAGGTGTCCTTTTATGTCATTCACCTGCCTTTATTTGAACCAAGAGATGATCGACTGGTGGTACGCCCGCCAACAAAAGGGTTTCGCGACTTAGCGGAGAAGACCGGAGGAAGCTATTTCCTGGTGGGAAACTCTAAGACAGCCTTGTCTCCCAACAAGGACCAGGATCTTTCGCCAATCTTTACGGCGATCGAGGAAGATCTACGAAGCCAGTATGTAGTAGGGTTCTATGTCGCCGAGGGGGCGCGCAAAGGTGGAACACATCGCGTGTCGATAGGATTAACTCGTAGCGGACTTTCGTACTCGGTTGCGCAATATGGTTTCGCAAAGTCGCATGATTTCACGGTCAACCTTGCGCCGCGCACCGCCCCCTAATCGTAGGGCGCTTTCAACAACTTCGATGGGTCAGTTATGATCAACGCCAATCAATGAAACACAGGGAGGAAGTTTTACCAGAAATCATGTCGGCAAATACAAACGGCCTAAAGAAGATTCAACGAGCATTGGTGAGCGTTTCAGACAAGACGGGCATTGTTGAACTCGCGCGTGAATTGCAAAGCTTAAAAGTAGAAATCGTCAGTACTGGCGGCACGGCCAATAACCTGCGAGAGGCCGGCATTGAAGTACGTGACATCTCGAG
>QHXL01000610.1 GCA_003222935.1 Acidobacteriota bacterium | reverse complement strand
CGGATTGGTTATAGGTGCCGGCAGGATCTTTGTTGTCTGTAATGAAGTCGTTGACACTGACCGTGCCACCGGATTGGAAGAGTATGCCGCCCGCGTTAATGATGAGATTCTCTGACGGCTTTTTCGCGACCGAGTCTGCCAGGAGAATTAGGCCTGAAGATATAAAGATGGTCCCGTTGTCAGTGAACAAACCATCGCCGAGCAGCGTCCCTCCGCTTACGGTAAAGGCGCCAGCTGAGTCGACGGTTACGTCGTGTATGTTCATGGTTCCTGAGGTTAAAGTGACAACCCCTTCGACAGTAAGCTCACCGTTGCTAAGGATCGCTCCTCCATTTATAAGGGTCCCATTTGCGTGGACGTCCACATCGCCGACGGTCAAGAAGCCGAGCGGACTTACGGTTACGCTCGCTCCTGATCCGACACTGTTAACTACCAGCGTGTTAACCGTCACACGAGTCGCTATTGTTGGATAGTTCGTCAAGCCTCCAGGAATCAGGGCAGTATCCGCGCTCGTCGGGACGGATAATCCTTCCCAGTTCTGTGAGTTGGTCCAATCGCTATTTATGAGTCCGGTCCATGTTCTTGTCGCCGCGAAAGTCGGCACACACCAAATGACGCACACAACCGAAACAACGATCACGCGAGGTATGTATCTGAATGCAAATCGTCTGAGGATTCCCTTCTGAGATTTGCAGGACTCTGTTTGCACGAACCGATGAAGCAACAGAGCCGCGTTGTGTGTGACGTCCCCCCTCATCAGTTCTTCTTGACCTCACTTTTATCCGGTGGCGTGGAAGTCTGAGAGTATTTGGTAGCCAACCCTTCCGTGGACGTCCCAAAAAGATCGAAGAGATGCGAAAGCTTTGTTGAGATCGTGAAGTAGAACCCCCGGCGACGCGGTAAGACATTCGAGCCGGCGGGTTCCTGCGCCCCGGTAAAGTTGTAACCTCCCGCTACACGAAGATCCGGAAGTACCCAAAATCCAAGTTCAGTTGCATAAGTCGTGCGCGACGTATGAGACGACGGTTGAAACAGGAGTCGCGTCTCAATGGCCCAATCCAGACGGCTCGTCATTAAGTATTGGGCGCGCGCCTGGGCCAGGTAAGAAGTTGTCGAAACGAATGGCAGATCCGGCTGCCCGTTTGCTGTGAGACGTAAGGCGAAATGACCGTAGAGCTCGAGTCTCCTGGTCAGTTGGTGATAAGCGTCTGTTGATAGGGAATCGAGTCGATCCCTCGTTGGACTCAATCGAAGAGGTGTTTGGGTCATCGAGCGGTGCTCGTAACTAAAGAGCAGTCCGAAGCGATCGGATTCCAGTGGCCGAATCGCCAACGCTGCCATGCCCTCGGTAGATGCAGTGGATCTGCCCTCGAACGAACCGCGTGAAAGTTGAAAACGAGAGAGTGCGGTAATGCCGCTGGTTAATCTACCTGCGGCTCCAACCGTAAACAGTTTGCCGACGCCACCGCGATCGCGATATTCGTAACGCGCTGACGCCCGAAAGTCGGAGTTCGGTGTCCAGCCAAAACCGGCGGTCACACTGTTAAAGCTTTGATTTGGACCAAGCAGGTGGAAGCCACGTTCGAAGCCTGCTTCAAGTGACAATTGCTTGGTTACCGGCAAGGTGTTTT
>QHXL01000046.1:4590-14258 GCA_003222935.1 Acidobacteriota bacterium | reverse complement strand
TTGGCTATCGCAGAAAGAGCAAATGGCAACAAGCCTGCTGCGCTAAAAATCCTAGACCAGGTGATCGCGGATGAACCTAAAAGTATCGCGGCCTTACTGGAACGTTCGGACCTGTCGATGGATGAGAAAAGTTATGAATTGGCCATAGCGGATCTAAAGTCAGCGACGCAAATACGACCCAACGACAAAGTGTTATTGTCGCGACTCGCTTACGCTTACCAACAGGCCGGTCGAACAGCAGAAGCAAATGAGGTAGCAAAGGCTGCCGGGTTAGAAGTCAAAACCACTGCTGGCGACAAAAACGCCGTCATTGGAACTCCCGAAGAAATTGCCGATGCGAACAGCGATGACCCGGCTGTTTCCCGAAAAGCGATCGAAAAACTTATCGAGAAGAACCCGCAAAACGCGATGCTGATTGCACGCTTGGGTGCCTCATTTCGGAAAGATGATCCCGCTCGTTCACTCGAACTTTATCGACGTGCCTCGCAACTTCAACCAAGCGCACCTGAGTATGCAGTTGGGTATGCCGCAGCACTGGTCCAAGCTCGACGCTTCCCCGAAGCAGCAGTCATCTTGCGTCGAGTGATCAAGCTCGACCCCGAGAATTTTTCAGCTCACGCAAATCTGGCTACTGCTTTGTACGAGGCGAAACAGTACACTGAAGCCGTAAGTGAGTTCGAATGGTTGATTGCAACCAGGCCGGAAACGATAGTGGCGCACTATTTCATTGCCACCTCGCATGATTATCTCGGAGAATATCCGGAGGCACTCGCGTCGTATGAGAAATTTCTGGCGAGTGCCGAAGTTAAACTAAACCAACTCGAAATAGAGAAAGTTAAGCTCCGCCTTCCTACTCTTCGTCGTCAAATCCAACTTGGAGCGGGCGCGAAGAAGAAGCCCTGATACGTTTTCTGAATGTTTGCTGAATCTCTAAGTCGAATTGTCTTTCTCGCCCTCCTGATAATCGCATGCTCGACGCTGGCCCGCGCTCAAGAACCTGACCCCGCGGCACAAGCCACACCCCTGCCAACTCCGCTAACGGCGCCTCCTCCGATCAAGGCGATTCCAAAGACTGAGAAACTTGAACTCGATGGTTCCAGCGATCCAAAACAACGCGTTCGGCAAACAATAGAATTTGCCGGCGGTCATTTATCGACTGCCGAAAAGTACACCACCCAGTCAAACTTCGAAGCTGCCTCTCACGAGGTGGGCTCTTATCAGGCCTTGATCGAAAACGTGCTTACTTTTTTGGCCACAATGAAGCGCGGCAGCAATAAAACTCGAGACCTGTATAAGAAGATGGAGCTTGCCCTGCGAGCAGATGCGCCACGTCTCACGGCGATGCGACGAAGTACTCCGATTGAATATGCGGTGTGGATAAAGAAGACCGAAGACTTCGCGCGTGAGGGTAGAACCGAGGCGCTCAATTCATTTTATGGCGACACGGTCGTACGCGATCCTGAAAAACCTATCGACAAACATAAGCCGCCACCAAAGGTCCAACAGCCATGAAACTACTAACTACAGTACTGCTTCTTGTCGTTGTGCTCGCTGGTTCGTTTTCAACTCCTCGAGCAGCGACCGTACAACGCGATCACCTTACGGTCCTGGAAGTCGATCGTGTAAAGGAAGCTCAAATACTTGATAAACGTATAGATGTATTCATCAAGGCCGCTGAGCGCCGGCTAATGGTACTGACAAACACTCAGGCGGCGAACGCAAAACAATTAAAGAAGGACTCTGAACTCTGGGGAGACTTGCCGACCGGGTCGCGTGCAGAACTGGTTGGGGATATCGCACGAATACTCGATGAGGCAATTACCAACATCGACGACGTCAGTAGTCGGGACGACAGAAACCCGCTGATTCCGAAGGCATTGCGAAAATTGGCCCAGGCAGTGAACAACATCATGGCCCAGGTCACACCGTTAAAGGATCAGATCAAATCCGAATCTGAGATTGCAAGTATGGAAATGTTGTACGAGGACGTACAACAAATACTTGAGGCGGCAAAAAAACTGCCGCCTGAAGTAGAGAAGAAAGGTAAAGCGAAGAACTAAGCCGCTAACCACGACCTCGCTTACGAACTTCCGCCGCAACCATTCGCGCCTCGGCATCAACTGCCGTTCCGACACTATTCTCGTCGCCCTCTTCCTTGGCAGAAGTATTTGACTGTAGTCGCGGAGCCGTTTCACCCACTGCGAAAAGTTTGAATTCCAACTTCGACTCGGTCTTCGGAATCGCGCTTCCGCCAGACAATCCACCCAGTAGTCCACCAAGTTTATTCATCTTCAAAGTGGCAATGTCGGTATAGAGAATGAAGTCAACCTTTTTTACTTTTGCCTCGGCCTCCGCTTCCATCTGCGAGGTCGCGTTCATTGGGATCGCCATTGGAATTGCGGAGAAACCAGCAGCTTGAATCTGACCAATGAGACGTTGACGTACTAAATCAAGAGACACTGATCGGCTCGACTTGTTATTAAACTGAACAACACCGATCACTAACCCTCCCGGCTGTTTGACCTGCTCCGGTGCACCAACAGACCCTGTACTTGGTCGCGTACCCGGTTCCGCCTGATTAACCCCGCCCATCATGGTCATCGAGTTCATGGCATACAGCTCAGATGAATCTGCTGCCTGAGTGTAGCCGGCTGGAATATCAAACAATGCCATGTCGAGTGTCGCTCGCGACAACTCAATCACTTCCTTTGTTGTGGTAAACATCACCTCACCGTTATCGCCACTCATGCGAATAGTCTCGATGAGCGGGTAACCAGCTTCCGCTTTTCCTTCATTCTTCATCCTAACTTGATCCCTGCAACCGCCAGCCTGCGGACGGGCGGTAGGCATCGCCTGCGCAACGTTCCGATCGCAGGTAAAACCCACGTTCAGATCGATGTACCAACCGTCGCGTTCAATCCGACGCTTTCCCGGACTACATGAATCAGCGGCCGCATTAATCGTCGTAGAACTCTTCACATGCCGGGCCGTGAAACCAAACATCTCCTTGCGTTCGCCGGTATCAATCGTGCTGCTAATGTATTCAACCAGCCCGCCACGAGTTGTTGGGGTCTGAGCGGATGGAGGCGGTGTACTCGGAGTCGTTGAAGCAGCCGGCGACGAACTCTCCATCGGAGTGATGGTGTACTTCTTAGCCGTGTCGCTGATCTGAATCGTTCGCTTCAAATCACACTGCGTGATGCTAACCGTGTCGAAGCCCATGCCAGTATGGTTTTCACTTCGTTCGCGCGCCCCCTTGATCATTGTCACTGTTTCGCCTGACATGCCCTGGCCGCCGCCGGCCCCCATGGTTGTCTTGTAGCGAACTTTAAAATCGCTCTGCGTCGTTCGCTGGCTTGTGACAAACGCAGACACCGAAACAACACCGATGAGGACAACCAACACAATTTTCAGAAACGACATGTTTTTCATAATCACTCCTCTGTACCCTTAGTTGGAAAACTAATCCCGAGCTCGTTGCAACGTAGTCGTAGCTCGTTTGAGAGCTTCAACGATTCTATCCAAAGACTCTTTCGTTCCGGCGCTATTTCTATCATCAATTGCTTGCCGAAAATCAGTAAGCGGTTGGGCCGCATATCCAGTGTAAATACCCGGCGCATAGATCTGGTGCTTGTACCAGGCGCGACCTTTTAGTCCGCGCTCGTCAATGAAGGAACGTTCGACGCCGATCAGCGCATCGTTGATTCGTTTGAGTTTCGACTTGTCTTTGTCTGAAACCGCGTCTCGCCTGTTCTTTTCGACTCGTGCAGCTTCTTCGGCGAAATCATTTATTGCCTTATTCATATCCTGCTCATTGAACGATGAACTTAGATTTCGCTGCTTGGCCAAACGGAGAGCTTCTGCAAAGAACTCGCGTATCTGACCAGCGTAATCAGTGTAGTCAAACGGCAAGGCTTCCGCTTCCGCCAAACGCATCGCCAGTGTTCCCCAAACTTGTGCGGCAGCGACGTGATAAAGGAAGCCGGGATCGCCGAAGTGGTCCATCCAGTAAAAGGAATCGTACGCCGAATGATAAACGCCGTAATCGCCATTGAAACCGATGTCGGTCGAGGGCACGCCAAGATGTTGTAGGAACGGAGTGTAGTCGGAACCCGATCCCAACGATCCGATTCGAGCCTCCGCAGTCTCATTAGCAAGACGTTCAGTTCGACCCTCACGAGAACGTTCTTGCCACTCTTGATATATCGACTTTCCTGACTTTGGATCTTTCACATCGCGCGTCACGTCGCGAATCAACTTCCAGAGTGACGGTACCGACGAAGCCCCAAAACTCGATCCTGAAACGGCGGCGTCGAGATTTAGATAGGCGACGGCTTTCTCACGCAGGTCCGCCGCGTATTCTTCAGCCCATTCCGTTGAGCCAATCAATCCGTATTCTTCGGCGTCCCAACTGCCAAGTATGATCGTACGCTTCGGTTTCCATCCCTTCTTTACAAGCTCACCAAATCCACGTCCCACTTCCAGCATCGCAGAGGTCCCACTGTTAGGATCGACGGCGCCAAACACCCATGCATCACGGTGATTTCCCAGAATGACCCAGCGATCCGGTTCTTGACTGCCGTCGATTCGCGCAATCACATTCCAGATCTTTCTGATCTTGTAGTCCATGTCCGTCTTCAAACGAACCTTGACGTCTGCAGTACCGCCGACGTGGTAAGCCAGTGGCAAACCACCTTGAAAACCCTTCGGACGAACTGGACCCTTGAGCGGGGTAATTAAAGTTTTCGCAACGTCGTAGGCGATCGGTTGCACTGGAATCCTGGTGAGATCCGTCGCCTCCTCCGGTTTTAATCGAGGTACACCATCGATGGCAGGTTTACCGGGAGTCAGTGGATCACCCGGGTAGTCAAACAGATATTGAACCGATCCACGTTGACCAGATGCTACTGGCCGCCAGGGTCCTTTTGGATAAACATCTCCCTGCATGTAGCCATCGTCAGCAGGATCTGAATAGATAATGCAACCGATTGCTCCGTGGTCTTCGGCAACTTTTGCCTTCACGCCGCGAAACGAATTGCCATAACGCACGAGCACTATCTTTCCTTTCACATCAACGCCAACTTTTTTCAACTCATCGTAGTCGCCGGGCAAACCATAGTTGGCATAGACGAGTGGTCCAGTTACGTCACCACTGGCGCTGTAACCGTTGAAGAGCGGCGTAATTTTTGGATGTGACGAAGTTGCGTCGCCAGGTACGACAGCTTCTGTGATTGCTAACCGCTGACGTCGAGAGGTAATCAATTCGACGATACTGGGACTGTTCGGGTAGTTAAGCCAGACGTCGTACTCCTTCAACTCCGCATTCAAACCATAACTGCGCAATTGATCGCGAACATAAATCGCCGTTGCATAATCTTCTTTTGTACCCGCAATGTGCGGTTCGATCGTCAGCTTTCGCAGGTGCTCACGAGCTGATTTTGGCGCCGGCACCGCCCGAAACTGTTCCTCCAGTCGGCGTTGTGTAACCGCAGCATCATCGGAAAAGCCGTCCAGGCGTAAGGTGTTTGGACCCTGCGAAAACACCATGCTTGTGGAAATCGACAAGAGGATAAAGAGAGTAAGGATGGTGCTACGCCCTGTGATGTTGGTTGTCATTAGGAAATTCCGAACGGACCTGATTTACGTTGAATCATTCAGTTGTGAACATTAGATTAGCGATTGCCGTACAATAATTCGGCCGGTCATCAATTGAGCAACAAGGACCTCTTAGATGGACAGTAGATACTACCCAAACGTAGAAGCGGACATGCCCAAGTTGAATGCCGAACTCCGTAGGTTATTCGATAGTGACTACGAAGTTCAGACGTTTCAAGTGTCAACCACCAACATTGTGCAGGCTCGGAAATCAACCACCTTGAGAGACCTCACCGGTCTTTCCTCCGCATTGACGATCAAGGTCACACCTGAAGTTGGCGGAACACGTGTAGAGATCGGCATGCAGAAGTGGTTTGATAAAGCTGCAGTTGCGGCAGTCGGCGCGATCGTTTTTGCCCCGCTGCTCGCACTCGCTGCACTTGGCGCGTACTGGCAATACAAACTTACTGAAGACGCTTGGAAGATAATCGAAGATCACATCGCAAGCAAAGCGGGAGGTTACGTTCCTCCGTTGCCCGGCAGATGTGGCACCTGCGGCGCCGCAAACGTGGCTGGTTCAGACTTCTGCTCGTCCTGCGGAGCAAACCTGAAGTTTGGTCAGACATGTTCGTCATGTGGGAACACGCAAAAGGATCCGGGGGCAAGATTCTGTAATCGCTGTGGCCAGTCGTTAACGAGCTAAAGATCATCTTCGCCGCGATTTCGGAAAAGAATTTGGGGTCGCGATGGGTGGGTGTTCACCCCTGGGAAGTATCCAGAGTTCCACAGCACGCCATCTCCGATAACCGCCATTTACTACAGTTACTCTCGAAGGACTAAGCTTGTATTCAGAGATTAGTATCTTCTTGATCCCGCCGATCAACCTGTTCGTTTCCCGAGTGGTGTCTTGATAAATCTGACGCTCACGTTTCGTCGTTTTGTTCGTTTCGGTATCAACACTTTCCCACAGTTGAACGTAATACAGCGGATAAACGATGACGTAAGCGCGTGCGCCTGGTGAACGTCTGACTGCGTCGGCAAAAGCTTCCAGGGAATCTCCTTCTATTTCAGAGTCCACTCCACCCAACGAATAATCATCAAACTCTCGTGCAGAGTCTGTATCCTCAAATTGGGTCTGATAGACGTCTTTGCGTGGAGTCGGCGCGGCGTTCAGTGGTACCAACCACAATTCCTGGCTGAGGTATGAAGCTGTACCACCGTCAATATCAATAATGCGGTCCTCGCTAAGACCGCGCGCTTGGACCAGGTAGTTCCTCATCTGGCGGGCTAGTCGACTGCTTAGTCCGGGCAAGTCTCGTCGTGATCGATAGACAACGATAAAACCTTTCAGACTCGGTTCTTCTTGTAACTTTATTGCGAAATGATCCAGGCGAGCCGCCTTGTCGGACCACTCAATGTCACCAAAGTCGTCTAACTTCAGAACTTTCGCCCGATCGACCTGGGCTTGCAAAGAAATAGGAAATAGAACTACCAGAACGAAGAACAGAGTTCGCATCATTAGTCGTGGCGCAACGCCCTGACGGGATCGATCCGCGCCGCTCTCGATGCCGGATATAGCGCCGCGAGGATCGACACAACCAGAGCGAAAAGGACGGCCCCGATTGAGAGGTAGGGAGGTAGGGAAAAGAAATCGATGAATGAAGCGCCCTGTGGTTTCAAGATGAATCGATATGCCAGCCGATTCGCAACACCATCTATCCCCCACGCCACCAGGACACCGATGACTCCTCCGAAGACGCCGATTACGGCCGCCTCAACGAAGAATATGAGTTTGATTTCGCGGTCCTCAGCGCCAATCGCTTTCATGATGCCAATCTCTCGTGTGCGTTCGAGAATCGACATGATCATCGTGTTGGCAATTCCAAACGAGGCGACTAACAGTGAGATTCCACCAAGCAAACCCAACACGGAGTCGACAATTAGAAATACGGTGCGAATCTGATCGATCTCGTCGACGATGGAAAAACTCGAGAAACCAAGTTCGGTGATCTGCTTTCTCACTTCAGTTAGTTCAACCGGATCAGTTACCCGCACAACAGCTGAGTCGTAACCCTCAGTTTGTCCTTCGCCCAGGTTACCTCCCTGTCGTGCCAGCGCTAGCGCGACTCGACTCATTGGACCACGATGCTGTCGACTCCAGTCGTGAGCAACTGTCAGGGGGACATAAACACCAGCTCCAGGCATCAATCCACGCAAGCCACCTTGCGCCGCGCCTTCCCTAACTTCTGTGCCGAGAACTCCCGCAATTCGAAACGCTCGAACCTGCAATCCAGAACTTGATTCGTCCAGACCGCCATCGTCCAGGGGGATACCGAAGAAGTTGGGCACATCCTCCTCTTCGTCTTTAGTCTCTTCCTTTTTTTCGTCTGGTGCAGCCAGCAGTTCGATTGTCTTTCCGACGGCATCTGCGGGAGTGGCGTAACCGAAATCTCGTGTGAAGCGCTCGGTGACAACCGCCTCGTCAGCGGTTGGTGACGAAATCATCTTGCCGGCCGCGAACTGCTGAAAACGCGAGGACGCATTAGGAATGGCCGCACCACCGACGTTTTGACTAAGCACTTTGCCGTTTGATCGAACGTATCCGCCAAAGTTCACGTTCGGCTCGACATAGGCGACTCCAGGGATTTTTGAAATCTCCTGGACTCCAGTGTCGTCGAGAATTCGTGATGGAGCCTTGTCACGCCGGCGTCCACTGCTGCGGTCACCTTCGTCCCGGCGGCCACCGTCGCGAGCCAACCCGGCAAGATTGGACAATCCCTGGCCAAACACCTGGATCTCATTGAAGAGATCGAGCGCGCTAAAACGGGCCAGCATATTTCGCTGCAGACCTAGTCCAAACGAAACCATGGTGACAATCACTGCGACGCCGACAACGACACCCATCGTCGTCAAGGTCGCTCGTAGTTTGGCTTGACGAAGATTGCGAAGTGCAAGATTAAGGATGTCTAAGAAGCTCATAATTCGAATTTGATCTAGACAAAAACCAGCTTGACCGAATCTACGGTCCAATCCGCAAGACTGTGCGTTACTACTTCAGCACCGGCCTCGCGCAACGCGTTCTCACTAACAGTATTCGTTACGCCGAGTGTATGCATGCCAACGGCATGGGCTGACTGAATTCCTGGTGGCGAGTCTTCAATCGCCAGGCATTCGCTCGCGAGCAACGGCAGCAAGCGTTCGCTCTGTCTCTTTTCATTCAGCTTTTCCAGTCCACGCCGGTAACAATCAGGCGCCGGCTTGCAAGCTGAAACATCGCCGGCCATTACCATCACCGAAAAAAATGGACCAAGGCCGGCACGTTCAAATACGTAACCAATTTCCTCCGCATTCGCCATGCTCACCAGACCCACCGAGAACTCGCGCGACGCAGCTTTAATAAAATTAAGAACGCCGGGAAATAGCGGTAACTCATCTTCAATCATTGTGCGATGTAAACCAGTCTTGGCCTGCAACACGGTTTCCAGCGTGCCTGGTTGCATCTTCTTTTGAGCCCGCTCAAACATCGCTTGCACAAATGTTCGATCGTCCATTCCAAGCGCGTCAAAGTACCACTCCTCCGTCAACTCGATGCCGTGTCCCTTAAGCACTTCCTTGTACGCGTTCATTTGAATCTTTTCGTCGTCGATAATGACGCCGTTGAAGTCGAAGAAAATTGATTTGATCATTGAAAAGGTTTAATCGGATAGTTTTTGCGTTGAAGGAGAGTCAGTGGTCAGTCCGTAGTCAGTTGTAGGCGCAAATCATCGAGACACTCGGAAAACATTCACTACGACAACTGACTACTGACCACGAACTACTGACCTTTACTTCCTAACTTGTCGGTCTTCAATCCACCTGTTCTGCTCTTCAAACAGCTTTGGCAGGCGTTCACTCTCAATCACGTCCAGCCTGCGTAACACTTCAGCCAGAGACAATTCGTTCTTGAGATTTACTTGATAGTCGAGATCCGCTCGCAGCCGATCTTTCTCGCCCTGCCGGTTCTGCGACATCATGATGATCGGAGCCTGCATTCCCGCTATCACAGCCAGGGTTAGATTGAGCATTTGAAAAGG
>QHXL01000046.1:0-4573 GCA_003222935.1 Acidobacteriota bacterium | reverse complement strand
TGGCGAGGATGTAGGAGTTGAGTATGATCCAAAAAACGATCAGGCCCATTGATGCGCCGATAAACTTCCAGCTACCTCCAAACTCGGCGATCATGTCTGCCGCGCGATCTGCCAGGGTCTGTCGCGCCTGTTCTTCCTCGTTAACGTTTTTCGAAACTCGAGAGCGAAGCAAATCGTCAGTACGTCTCAGTCTGTCAGTCAGCGCGCTGAGCATCTTCAGAGCAACTTCAGGGTTTGCCTTGACGAACGATAGAAACGAATCGCGCGACAGTATCGCCAGCGTTCCTTCGGCAATCACATCCGCGTCTGCCGAGCGCTGGCGACCGTCGATCAGCGACATCTCTCCAAAGAAATCACCCTGAGCAAGCTCCGCCAATGTGACGACGTTCTTCTCTTCGTCCTCGATGCTGATGCGTACTCGACCACTCTCGATCAAATACATCGCATCGCCTAGATCACCATGACGAAATAGCCGGGTGTTACTCGAAACGTCCTGCTCTCTGAGTAGATTTCGTAGTTCACTCGCCGCTGCGTCGTCAAGCGAAGCAAACAGTGGCACTGAACGAAGCGCCTCGAGTGTCATTTGGCTAGCTGCGTTGGGCATCACATCCTCCTCGCGAGCGACGGGAAAGAATTGTCATTGTGTTGCTGTCTTATCTTTATCAAGTGCACTTAATTCACTTCAGCAAACGATCCTCAAACCACTTTTCCATCCTTCATAAACACAATGCGGTGAGCAAAACTGTTCGCCAGCTCGTGATCGTGCGTCACCATTAATATCGTCAGCGCGTCGACATTAACCATCTCGCGCAACAATCCCAGAAGTTCGTGGGCTCGAACAGAGTCCAGATTCCCGGTGGGCTCATCGGCGAGCAGTACCTTCGGGTTATTCGCCAGCGCTCTCGCGATCGCCACTCGCTGCTGCTCGCCTCCTGACAATTCTGACGGTCGATGCGATAGTCGATCCTTAAGTCCGACTCGTTCCAACAACCGCGCAGTCCGATCTCGTCTTTGTTGTCCTCGTAATCCACCAAATGCAAGCGCCAGGGAAACGTTTTCTTCAGCACTCATCGTCGGGATCAAATTGAAGTTCTGAAAGATCATACCGACTGAAAATCTGCGGTAGCGCGCCATCTCCCGCTTCGTAAATGGACCCAACGGTTTTGAGGCGAAAAAGACTTCGCCGGATGATGGGTGATCCAGGCCTCCCAACATGTTGAGCAAGGTTGATTTCCCTGAACCCGACGTACCCTGGATCGCGACAAATTCACCTTCCTTGATCTCGATCGAGACGTTGTCGAGTGCAGTTACACTGTTTGTGCCCATCTGGTAGACCTTGGATACACCAGTGGCGGAAAGGAGTGCCGACATAGTTAATTGTTTCTGATCTTACTCACTCGCCAGAGTTGGGATTGCTCTTCTTCGAAACCTTTTAGCGCCGTCTCGAACGGTTTTGCTTCGTACCCTTCGGCTCGCAAAAGCTCAACAATCTTTGTGTCTTCAAAAACTGAACGGGAGACGATGACGTCCGTTCCAGTCGAGAGTCCTTCAAGTCGAGCAGCCAGGTTTACGGTGGAACCAAAATAGTCGAGCCGATCGTTCAATGTAACCGCAATACACGGTCCGGTATGTAAACCTGCCTTCAGTTCGAGTGGAGTCGCTCCGTTGGTTGGATTCGCCAATGTCTCCTGGGCGTCCAACATTGCCACGACAGCGTTTGCCGGATCTCGAAAAATTGCCATCACAGCATCTCCAATAGTCTTGACGATCGCGCCGTCGCGTTCCGCGATTATTTTCTTCAGCACATCAAAATGGTTCATCACCCGACCAAACGCCGTGGCGTCTCCGATCTCGCGATAAAGACGAGTTGAGTGACGCAAGTCAGTAAAGAGGACGGTTAGCGTGCCGACAGAAACTTGTTCTCCGGGCCGCAGCGCTTCTGTCGAAAACAGGTCGCGAAAAATTTGTAGTGCTGTCACTTCCGCCGCAGTGGCTGCCTGATCGATCCAGGTGATACGTTCAAGGATAAAGAGTTGCTCAGCCGTGGTGTCGTTGTTCAGTGTAAATGACGAACGCTTCGACAAAGATATAACTTCATCGGCGAATCCGTTTTGAGTTACGTTTACTTTTGCCGAGTCCGCACCCGAATCCGAAACCTCGATGACTTGTGAGCCGGGCAGTTCCAACGCGCGCAAACGATAACTCCCACTCCCGAGTGGTAAGTCGAGGGTTCGTTCACCCCCCGCCGGAATTAACTGCTGGACCACGATGTGGGGCGTTCTTTGCGGACTGCCAATACAAAAATCCTGGGTGGTGACCAGGCGAATGCCGGTACTCGGTTTAAAAGTCAGTTCGACAAAGCGGTCGAAGTTGGCCGTGAAATCAATTTTGCACGACGGAGAATGCACATCGATCGGCATGTCTCTTAATTTCGAGCCCGTATCTTTCGCGCCTCGACACATCGGACAGACTAAATCCCAACGCAGATCCAGTAACCCGACTCGCGTGGCTCGTAAAAATGTTTCCAGCACTAACCGGCGCGGAAGATCCCAGTTGTCTGCCAACTGATAAGGACGAATTCTTGCCACTGCAAACTCATCGCCGGTTTTGACGAATTCAACCAGGTGATCGACTACCGACTTAGTTTCAGCTCGTCGATCTGCCTCGCTCTCATTAATCAGGCGTTCTCCGAGCGCTTGAATTCTCGCCTGGTCGCCTTCAGGCAACGACGCTGATGATTCACCTATCCTGGCGTCAACACCTGCCGACGCTAGCTCGTCGTATTTCTGAAAGGCCGTACGAAAACCGGGCTCGGTCTTATATTTGAGTTGTAAAGGGATCACTATCAAGCCGATTAAGTTCCGAGGCGTTGCTTGCAAGTCGTAAGTAACGCGAGTGCCACCAGTGTCGGTAGGTGTCAGTTCCGCTAAAGCTCGCATCCGAGTCATTGGACCTTTGCTGTAAACACGTTCGATTCCGAAGCGAAGTGGCCTCACCCATTCGAATGGCTGTTCTTCCCACTCGACATCCATTCCGTAGAGCGACAGCTGAACTTTCCGACGAGCATTGCGCAGCGGGTTCTTCGTTTGATCCACGGTAACTTTTGGAATTCCCGTGTCGCGATTAAATCGATTCGTGTCGGTAACAAATGGCCAGAGCTGTTCCGGGCTCGATTTGAGATCAAAAACCCATCGATAGTGAAAATCACGCATCGGCATGGTTAATTACACACCAAAACCAGAAACGAATTTGGCGGCGGGTGACCTTTAATGAAACCCACCGCCACTCATTTTGGTGTCCGGAGCAACTGAAGGTGCACACCTGAGTGCCCTCTTCAATTCAGACTTCCTTGTACTCGGAGTCGACGTCTTCATGAGACGAAGCAACCCGATAATTTCTCGACTGAACCTGCTTTGTAATCAACAAGTCGTCTTTCGTCTTCAGCAGATCAGCACGGCTGTAAACAGAAAGTTCGAAGTTGTAACCGTGGGTAATCGCATCCTTAGGACAAGCTTCTACACAGTAGCCACAAAAGATGCAGCGGCCGTAATCGATGTTGTACACCTCGGCATAACGTTCATCTACACCGACTCTTTCCTGTTCAGGTCTCGGATCATCTCGAGCAACTATGTAAATACAGTCCGAAGGGCAGGCAGCGGCGCAGAGATAGCAAGCAACGCACTTCTCTCTTCCCAACTCATCGACGTGCAACAAATGCTGACCACGATAACGCGGCTGAACGGTCACCGGCTCGTCAGGATACTGAACAGTCCACTTGCGCTTGGGAATGTAAGACAGCGTAACACCCATTCCTTGAATGATGGCCTTAGTCGATTGAATGACATCAGTGATGATAGACATTAATACCCCTAAACAATCTCAAGCTAATTTTTGACTTGCGTTATCTCAGAACCGGTCGCTTGCCACCGACCGTCGCGCCAAACGAATCGATCGACGAAATCGTAAACAACATCGCCATTCGCCAGATGAAAAGTAACCTTCCCAAAAAGTATAGCCCGATCGCCGCGTAGAGTAAGTCGGAGATCCCGAAACTCCCAGTTTTGTACCGACGCGTCGCGCTCGATGGTTCTAATGTACTCAGCCTTCCCCTGCATCTTACCGTCTGCCCGTGGGCTGACATAATCGTCGCCGAGGATCTGTCCGAGCTTTTTCTTATCGGCATTTAAGTTCGCAACCGTCCACTCCTGCTCGAGATCTTTCAGTTGAGTCAACACCAGTTCCTTGTCGGATGGCGCAGGGGTATTAACGGTCGCATTCGTGTTCGAGTTTGTTTCTGGTGTGCTCTCGACTACCGAGTTTGAGTTCGTGTTCGAGTTGGAGGTGGCCGGCTGATTGGTGTTTTCATTTTTGACCGCGATCGATTCCCTGGATTTCTTCAAGAATCGCGGGATAAAGATCGCAGCAGCTATTGAAGCTCCTATCAACAACAGCAGCAGAACGCCGAAGATCCCAACAAGCCACGGCCATGTTCTCCGTTTTTCACCAGGCTGCTGGTAACCGGGCGGTTGGTAAGGTGGTGGATTAAAGTCTGTACCAGTTCCCCGTCCAACTT
>QHXL01000609.1:2136-2556 GCA_003222935.1 Acidobacteriota bacterium | reverse complement strand
TTGGGCAAAACCAGGCGGTGGTCGAACTATGACTCAGATTCAAGCATCACATACACTCGCCCGACAAATTACGGAAGGAAAACAAATCCTGAGTAACAGAGTTCACATTGTGTTGATTGCCATTGCGCTTGCAGTTGCGGGAGTTGTAGCCATTGCGGCGCAGTCGAGTCGCAGTCAATCCCAAACGCCGCGGCAGCCGTCGCCCGTCCCGCCGCCGAGTCGTGTGAAGGACTCTCCTGGCTCCGCGACCAGGAATGAATTGGCTACCTTTGCCGCTGCTGCCGAGCGCAACGCCGTTCTCAAAACAGATCTAACCTGGACCTTCGGCGGAAAAGTACAGCACGGTTGGTATCTCTACGATGAATTGATACGCCGCACCCTTAACACTCAAAAGAAATCCGAGTCAGCAGACTTTGCAAG
>QHXL01000609.1:0-2081 GCA_003222935.1 Acidobacteriota bacterium | reverse complement strand
CGTACTCCGGCGCAACCCGATCAGTTGTTAACTCCGTCGGCTTCTGAGTTCTACGATCCGGAACGATTAGCTGAACTTCGCCAGGTTGAGCGCGAGACGTACACCGCCTACAAACAAATGATTGCCGCCGCGATTGCAGATCCCACCCTCAATCTTGCACATACTTCGAAAGCTGAGCTCACAGGGTCGGAGAAATACTTCAAAGTGATCTCGGCATTCCGCTCCCGCGAATATCAGGAAGAACTGCGACGAAAATCACCTAATGCAGGCAGCGCCGGATTAGCAGTAAACAGTCCGCACTTCACCGGCCGCGCACTGGATCTCTATGTGGGTGGAGATCCAGTTGATACCAGGGATTCCAACCGCGCTATCCAGGTTAAGACGTCGGCTTATAAATGGCTGGTGCGAAATGCAGAGCGCTTCGGTTTCCGTCCTTACTTCTACGAGCCGTGGCACTGGGAATACGTGAGGTAGTTGTTACTTGCCATCGGCAAACAAAATAAAAAAGGGCACCCTAAATTGGACGCCCTTAACTCATGAAACTTAATGGTGCACCCGGCATGATTCGAACATGCGACCCCCTGATTCGTAGTCAGGTACTCTATCCAACTGAGCTACGGGTGCGTGGGTGGTAAATATAAAGGGTCAGGACGGATTAGTAAAATGGGCGCGGAATGAGCTTGATTCTTTGTGCTTTGTTCTTTGATCTTCCAGCCGCGGCCGCCCTTTTGTCTCCGCCGATCTAATTAAAAACACGAACAAAGGTCAAAGTACTAAGCACAAAGTTCAAGTTTCTAACTCAGGGCTGAAGACCTACCTCGCGAAATATCCAGGCCTCGTTCGTGCCGTCAGCTCCGACGGCGCCACCTCAATCTTGATCTCATGCCATTTGCCCCGTGTGCGATCGACGCCGTTTGCCTGGTACGAGATTGTATAGAGGGTGCGAATGCTGGCGGCGACTTCCCGATACAGTTGGGCCATGTATTGAAGTTGATTGATTTCATTCAGACGACCACCGGTTCGATCCGCAAGATGCTGTAAGCGAGCCCTCGCGGCGGCGTAGATGCCGGTGATGTTTGGCGTCTGTAAGGGCAGGCGTTTCGGATCGCCGGACGGTAAGGCGAGCGGATATATCGTCACGCCCTGTCGATCGGCGGCTGACAAAACTGCATTAAGGTCCGGACTCTCCTGGGGTCTAATGGCCTTTAAGGCGTCCTCATTAGTTTGCGCTCCCGAGACTGACTGGCGATCGTACGTTCGCAGTTGAGTGTCGAGTCCGTCGGTTAATACGACGATAGCTTTACGACGTTTACCTTCCTTATCCAACTCATGTAACGCAAACTTCAAAGCCTGGTAGAAATTCGTCTCTCCCTTGCCGTTTGCGAGATCAATCGCGTAAGCCGTCTTCATACGATCTGTGCCGAAAGTCGTTAGCTGTTTTACCTTTGCGTCAAACTGGACAACAGCGACGCGATCCTCGGGCGCAAGTGCATCAAGGAAACGCTGACTCGCAAGTTTTAGCTGCTGGCGAAAGTTTATCGTCGAACCTGACATGTCTAACATCAAGACGAGGCTGAACGGCGCTTCGACAGGTTCGAATCGTTGAATTGTTTGCTTCACGCCGTCTTCGTAAACGTTGAAGTCGCCGCGCGTCAATGAAGTGATCGGACGTCCTTGCCGGTCGACGACACCGATATTGAGTTGCACCAGGTTCGTCTCGGTTCGAATGACGTCATCAGGGTCCTGTGCCCGAACGAAGGTTGCGGCGGCGAAGATTAAGAACGCCGCAGCACAGAATGTGAGCGACGAAATCAGGTTTTTTGAACGGTAATTCTTAAATTGCATTGGGAAAAATTAGTCCGCCGAGTATGCCCGCGCCGGGAGATTTTTTCAAACGCAGTGCTTTTCGGACGCTGATTGATCGTCTACCGTTGCTTACAGTGAGCTTTTAGGCGGCTGAGTCCTCCTTGGAGTGCGGGGACTTGTCACCGCTTTGTTATAGCGCGTCTTGGGTTGATGGGTGCTGAAAAGCGGTGACAAGTCCCCGCACTCCAGGGAGGTTCACTGATCTGCAGGATAGA
>QHXL01000045.1 GCA_003222935.1 Acidobacteriota bacterium | reverse complement strand
GGTAGTCTCACTGTCTACGCCCAATGTGTTCTTCACTTCTGCGGAACATCAGCCTTCGGTGGCTCGCATGATCAACGACTCCTACGCGGAGTTGATTTCGAAGCATCCCACGCGATTCAAAGGCTTCGCCTCTATCCCGCTCGATGCGCCGGCCGCTGCATTAACCGAACTTCATCGCGCAATCGATGAGTTGAAACTTAACGGAGTCGTCTTACTGAGCAATATTGGTGGCAAGCCGTTGACGTCTCCTGAATACCGAGAATTCTTTGCGGAAGCCAACTCCATGAAGTTGTGCGTCTTCCTGCATCCGATGTTGCCGGCAAATGCTGACTCGTTTCGTGAGTATGTGCTTGGACCAATCATCGGGTTTCCGTTTGATACGAGCCTGGCAGTCGCGCGGATGTGTTACGACGGCATGTTTGAAGACTTTCCCGACATCCGTTGGATCATCGGACACCTCGGGGGCGCCGTTCCGTATTTGATGGAGAGGATGGACAACGGTTTTCGCGACTTCGCGGATTGCCGGGTAAAGATCGACAAACTTCCGAGTACCTATCTCAAGCGGCTGTACTACGACACGGTGTCGTTCAGTCCGCACACATTGGCAATGGTGCGAAACATGGTTGGCGCTGACCACATGGTGATGGGAAGTGATTATCCACACCTGTTGGGATCGATCGATCGAGCGGTAAGCTCAATTGAGGGTTTGGAGATTAGCGAAGAAGAGAAGTCGCAGATATTTGAAGGGACTGCGCTTTCGATTCTAAACAATGTTTGACCGTCAAATCCTAAGTAGCTCTCTATCACAGTGCAGTTGGGCGGGCATTCAAGTACCCATCTAGCTTAGTGCAGTTGGGAAGGGGGCAAGCGGAATGAGAAGTACTTTTAGAGAGCGGAACAAAGCGCGCCCCCGCTGGAGCCTCAACTAGAATCTGATCGAACCCAGCGGGGGCGCGCTCCGGTTCAAATTCATTTGGTGCTTGATATTCCGCTTGCCCCCTTCCCAACTGCACTGTGCTAGAGAAGTACTTGTTCTTTCCGGCTTCTCAACAGCGTTGAACTATACTCCATCCAAAATCACGCGAAATTCGAGCAATTCAGTAAGCCTGAAACTTTCTTCAACTTTTTCCCCCGCCAAGACACTTAATTTGTAACTTTTCTTGAACCTACGTGTTTTAGGAGATGTAGCGCAGCTTATGGCGAGCCACGATGAAGAGTTCACCATGCTGTTTCAGGAGTTCTACCCGAGCCTATGCCGTTTTCTAGAGTGTTTGTTGGGAGGTCGCGTCGAGCTAGCTCAAGACCTGGCACAGGAGAGCTTTCTGCAACTGCACCGCACCGCATGGGAAACTTTGCCCCATGGCGAGGCGCGCTTCTGGCTCTACCGGGTGGCCCGAAACTTCGCGATCAATGAGTTTCGCAAGTCGCACACGCGCTACAAGCTCTTTGATCGAGTGGTTGAAGTAATGACTCCACGAATGCGCAACCCGGAACAGGAGTACGAAACTCAAGAGCGCAAGGAGTTGGTTCTGAACATGCTGAGTACGCTTCCGGAAGATCAAAAAGTGGCGTTGTTGCTGAGGGAGCAGGAGCAGTTGAGTTACAAGGACATCAGCCAGGTGCTCAATGTTTCAGAAAGCAAAGTGAAGGTCGACATCTTTCGCGCGCGTGCTGCGATTCGTGAGGGTTGGACAAAAAAAGAAAAGCGACTCGGTGCGGCGAATTGAGGAAATGGTTCCACAGGTACGCTAATCCGAGTCACGACAAACTAAAGTTTATCGGACATTAAGACGGACACTAAGAAATGAATTGCGATTGTACTGAAAATATTTCCCTACTGATTGACGGTGAACTCGACGCCGTCGAGACGCGCGCACTCGAACGACACTTAGTAAATTGTCTGGAGTGTCAGGAAGCGCGGGCTGACTTTCTGAGTCTTCGAAGCCAACTGACTGACTTTCCTGTTTCATTCCAACCGGTGGCGCAACGCGAAGCATTGGCTCGCATTCTTGGTAAAGAACAAGGCGAGCGGCGACCACGCCCCCGGGGTTGGCGTTGGGCCTTCAATCCTCCTGTTGCAGCTTTCGCCTCGCTCCTGATCCTCGCAGTTGTTTTCGCCTTGTTGGTTTATCCGCGACTCAAGTCCAAACCGGAAACTTCTGTAGAGGTTGCGAGTGGTGGTGGTGACAATAGAAGCAATCGAAGAACTTCAGTTCCTACATCTTCACCCGCACCACAAGGGACGCCGAAAAAAGCTACGCCAAAGAAATCACCAGCTCCGGCTACCGGCGAGAAGAAGATTCAGATCAAGAAGTCGACTCCAATATTCGATCCACAGCCAGACAATATTGCCAAAAACGTCGCGACTGAGACGGGCGATACAAGTGACCCGGACATTTCAAACAGCAACGGCCGCGTTCGTTCGGCCGACGCCGAGACGATGACCGCGATTCACTTACAAAAGGCGGAGTTGCTGTTGCGCTCGTTTAGAAATGTGCGAACGAACAAGTCAGGGTCTGTCGCCGATGTTAGTTATGAGAAGAAGAGCGCACAGCAGCTCGTGTTTCAAAACATGATGCTTCGACGAGAAGCCGACGCGGCGGGAGATGCGCAGGTTTCTTCGTTACTCGAGAGTTTAGAACCAATTCTGCTGGATATCGCCAATCTCCCGGCAAAGCCTCGACGTGACGACGTGAGAGTAATCAAGGATAGGGTTGAACGAAAAAATATCGTTCCCCTGCTGCAAGTGAACTCAAACGCGCTGGCTCGCGCATTGGATTAATCAAAAATGTCGGAAATCGAAAAGTCACCCTAGAGGCACAGGGAACATGGAGATGCCATGTGCGTTTTTGATCACCGCTCGATCTTCTGCGCTTGCTCTCGGGTTCTCTGTGTCTGTGCGGTGAACCGAATTAGTTAACGCAATAAAAAATACCAAGGACGAAGATAACGATGAAACACTTGAACAATTATTTCCCCCGCTTTCGAACCGCACTCTTACTGCTCGCCGGCCTGAGCATTTGTGCAACGGTCATGATTTACACACAACGCGCTTCTGCTATCGATCAGGATATTCAGAAGTTCAATCGCTTCATGCAAACGAATAAGACCAACACTGCGTCGGTCCAGTTGTTACGTGAAGGTCGCGACATGATTGAAGCGCAGAACTGGCAAAAGGCAGCCGAAAAGTTCAACGACTTTATCCGTAGCTATCCCAAGGACAAAGATATGGACGCGGCTCTTTACTGGTATGGCTACGCACTCCAGAAACAAGGTTTCAAGGAAGATGCAGCTACACCATTGAAGCGTTTGATTGAGAGATTTCCGGGTTCCAGTTGGCGCCGTGAAGCAGAAGCTTTGCTCGTGGTGATGGGCTACAAGAATACCGTCGATGATGCAATCAATCGTGATAACTGTGAGATCAAGATCCTCGCTTTGCAGAGTTTGTTCCAGGCAGACGAGGAACGAGCCATGGCGATCGTGACCGAAGCGCTCAAGACTAACCCGCCGGGATGTCCAAGTTTTACGTCAGCAGCAGTTTCCATGCTCGGCGCTCACGGTGGTGCGAAAGCCGTTCCGATCTTGTTGGAGATAGCTCGCACAAACACCGATCTCAAGTTGCGGCTCACCGCCATTAAGCGACTGGGCGACCAGCATAGCGAACAAATTACAGACGCACTGATTCAACTATTCGACGCGGATCGCACAAAAGAAATCCGAGCTCAAATCCTGCGCGCCCTGGTCGAGGGCCGAACCCAAAAAGGCAGCGCGAAGGTATTCGAGATCGCGCGCAGTGGAGATGACATTGCCCTTCGACAGCTCGCGATCCGCTATCTAGGTGACGTGCGAGATCCAGCTGCACTCGATGAGTTAATAAGACTGTTTGACGCTGAAAAGAATATTGAGATTCGCAGACAAATCTTGCGGTCGTTGGCGCAGCGTGAGGATCCACGGGCTCGCGCAAAGATTCTTGAAATAGCTCGCACGGGTGAAACACCGGAACTCCGCATCGAAGCCATTCGTCGGCTGGGTGATCACGGACGAGGCGGCATGGATGGTCTACTCCAGCTCTACAGCTCAGAGACGAACCTGCAGATCAAGCAAGGGCTGTTGCGAGCATTCGCCGACAACAACGATCCGCGGGCTCATGCAAAGCTTTTAGAAATTGCGCGTGGTAACGATCCTGTCGATATGCGGAGTTTCGCGATTCGCGTACTCGGAGATCGAAACGACGATCAGACTGCAGACCAGCTTATCGCTCTTTACGACCAGGAGCAGAATCCACAGGTTCGTGCTGCTTTGCTGCGCACGTTTGGTTACTCCAAAAGCAAGAATGCAGTGAGAAAGCTGATGATGATTGCCCGCAATGATCCATCAGTCGATCAGAGAAAAATTGCTGTTCGCTACCTGGGCGAGAGCAAGGATCCGGAGGCACTGAAGTTTCTTGAAGAACTGCTGAAGTAGTCCACATGTCGCGACGAACGTTAGTTTGCCGACCTTGGACCAGTTCAAACATTCGCTCTTCAATGAAAACGACGAACTATAAAGCACGTCGGACATTTCCACGTCGGACAATTCCACCGGAGATTCGCATGCGACATACGAAGATAACTCAATCACTGTTGCTAGGTTTGCTGGTTGCCGGCGCAGCCTGTGCCGGCGGGAGGCCCGTTACTTCCGTTTCGGCAGCTGCCGTCTCTGACGACCTGCAAACACAATCCTCAACGACTAGGCTGCAGGGTTTTACGCTGGTCGAAGGTGCTGACTTGATGTCGAGACTTGAGACCGCGCGTGAACGAGCGCGAGCCAAGCAATCACCTTACTGGTCGGCATACGCATTCGATGTTCGATCGGGTGTTGCAGTTGATGCGGCTATCAAAGAGTTTCACGGTTCAATCAACACCATGGGTGACACGAGTGTGTTCGTCGGAACAACAGCGGACGGCATGCCGGTGGAGACACGCAACCTGGCGGTTTTCCTTTTGCGCGACTCAACGAGTAATCAAATCACCCGCATGGAGATTTACAACCTCGAACGAAAGCGTGAATACAGCGGGTATCCCGTCTACTGGCTGGGTCGGGCGAACAACGAGGAGAGTTTGAATTACTTACGTGCGCTTGCTGCTGCTGCGCCACTCGACAGTCTTAGCGAACGCGCCGTAGTCGGTATAGCCGTGCACGACGACCCTCGCGTCGGTGGCATGTTGAGGACGTTCTTCAATACTTCCCAGAACCCGCGGATTCGTTCAAACGCCGTTTACTGGTTGGGACAAGTGGGCGGCGAACAAGCGTTCCTTGCTGGTCTAGTGCGCAATGATACTGAGGACAAGAAGATCCGTCGTTCTGCTGCTTATGCAATCGGACAAAGTCATGATCGCGGCACGATGGCTACGATTCAAAGTCTTTACGAAAACGTAAAAGACACCGAGGTTCGTCAGGGCATTATTGGTGCGGCCGGGAGTAGCGACGAAGAGCAACTAGCGTATCCGTTTCTTCTGAACATCGCGAAGAGCGACAGTGACTGGGAGTTGCGGCGTAGTGCTTTGCGTCAACTTGGTCACTTCAAACGTGAGGATGTAGTCGATGAGTTGATCAAGTTCTATAACAACGATACTAACCTCGAGATCAAGAAAACCGCATTGCGATCACTTTCAGAAACAAAGAGTCCACGCGCGCAGGCTCGCCTGATGGAAATCGCGAAGACTGAAAGTAATCCGGAACTACGGAAGCAGGCAATCAGGGTTTTGAGTCAACGTGGCGAGGCGGCAGTAGATGACCTGATTAAGCTGTTTGACGCTGAGCAAGTGGCTGATATCCGGCGCAGCATTCTGCAAACGCTTTCAGAAATTAAAACCCAGCGAGTGGAAGATAAGTTGTTTGCAGTAGCGGCGAGTTCTGACGACCTCAACGTTCGCAAGACGGCGATCAGATTGTTGGGTGAACGAGCGAGCCAGAAGAGCCTTGAGTTTCTAAGCACAACTGCTCAGAGCAACGACGGTAACACTGAAGTGCAGGTACAGGCGGTACGTGCGATAAGTCAGCGTCAGGCATCCGAGTCTGTGCCGATTCTGATCAAGATTGCGAAGACTCATCAGAATCAGTTGGTGAGGAAACAGGCGATACGGTTGTTGGGGGAAACTGGTGATCCGCGCGCCATTGAATTTTTCCGCGAAGTATTGATGAAGTAACTACCGAACCGGTTCAACCTTCACCGCAGTAGGGACATTCCAGAGGCGCGTTTCAAACTGCGCTACAGCCTTTGGAAGAAGTCGCTTCTGCGGTGAATTGTTTTTTGAGTCGACCTTGATTGACCGCAGAGTTTTCTTGTATTCGACGAGCAGATAACGAAAGGTAACTTGCTGGGTTGGGAATTGCTTCATTTCTTCTCTGTGCAATCTCTGTGTTCTCTGTGCCTCTGTGGTGAACCGCACTTTGAGTTCTCTCATCGGTAAATTGCACCACAGAGGCACAGAGAACACAGAGATTGCACAGAGAAGAGCTAACCTATCGATCCACTTTGTAGTGCAGCTTAACCACACCATCCTCGTACCTGTGTGTCGCCAACAACGACAATTCCACACTCATCTTGTGTGGAGCGATTAGGGGAATACCTTCGCCGATGAAGGTCGGGATCACGTGAATTATGAACTCGTCCAACTCCCCTGCTTCCAGGAACGACGCAATGATCCCGCCGCCACCCATCATCCAAATATCTTTTCCCGGAGTTGCGCGCAATCGCTGCGCAAATTCTTTGACGGGCTCGGTCACTATCTCGACGCCTTTTGGTTTAGGGTCTGGCGGATTGTGAGTGAAAACGTAGTTCTTGATCTTTCAGGAGCGGGTGCCACTACCTTTCTTGGCGAACCCTATCGTCATCTCATAAGTTTTTCGTCCCCACAGAACTGTATCGATCGATTTGTAGAAGTCGGCCCAACCATAGTCTCCCGCGCTACGCGGACGATTCAACCAATCAACACTTCCGTCAGCACGCGCAATGTAGCCATCGGCGCTGGTTGCAATGTAGACGATGATCTTCCGTTCAGACATGTTTTTAACCGCGAAGCGGTTGCGCCGCAGAGCCCAGGGTTGCCGCGCTCTGGCGGCTACCCTGGGAAGGAACGGATAAGCGATCCAACCCCAACGGGGTTGCGCCAGG
>QHXL01000605.1:393-5267 GCA_003222935.1 Acidobacteriota bacterium | reverse complement strand
GTAAACTCGGTAAGAACATTCTGTCGATTTCCCCCGGAGTGTTGGAGGCCCTGAAGGATCACACCTGGCCTGGCAACATCCGAGAATTAGCGAATGTAATTGAACGGGCAGTAATTAACTGCAAAGGTTCGGTGCTGCGGCTGGCAGATCAACTCGAAAAACCGGTCGACCACGATTCGCCCGCCAATATAACGATCGAAGAAATTGAACGACAACATATCATCCGTATCCTCGATCACGGTGGTTGGATAATTGAGGGTGAAAACGGAGCTGCCAAAATTCTGGGTTTAAAACCCAGCACGCTACGGACACGTATGGCGAAGCTTGGAATCCACCGGACTAAACGAGGCGTCGCAGCTGGTTCAACAGAGAGTTAGGCGCCTTACCACTCGCAAATCACTCCTCATAGACGCTCTGGTTTCCCGCCTTCCTCATCAAATGTTAATTAACATCACGTTAAGGCGCTCGCCACGGATTACCGTGGCCTCCACCGAATCCCGTGACGTTTCATAACACACTCTCGCCAATGGTTCCCTCACAACTTGTGTTTCTAAAGCCTTGAAAACTGGTGCCCGGCTCGGCTCATTCACTCGAACTCACGTTGTGCACGGTCTTTGCAGTTACCGTGGTGACCCCAAAAAACCGTTTTGTCTCTTACGGGACTCCAAAGAGCATCAGGATGATTGTTACCACTACGAGACTGAAAGTCGCATCGTTAAATCGGCGGCAACTGATTCAAACAATCTTGCCACTGCTTCGAAGGGTCAGAGATGAGCGCGGATGTCTAAGCTCGCATTTGTACGAGGATGTTGGAGACGAAGGTACCTCGATTCTGGTTGAAGAATGGGAAACGCAGGCTGCCTGGAATAACCACCTCCAAACAAAAGAATGCGCCATCATTATGGGCGCCATCAGCGTCCTGTGTAATCCGCCCAACGTGGAATTCAAGCTACTCGAATATCTAGCGGGGATGGAAGCACTGAGAGAGTTTCGCACCCCGCACGAGTAAGCCCCCTGTAAAGCCATGCAACAACTTAAGCCCAATCCAATCCTGCGTAAACCTATTGATCTGACGAATCCCAGACCTCCCCACCTACGGTTGCGATGGGCGGCTATGCGTCGGCGTCCACGGGGGCCTTCTGCAACTTTAGAAGTTGCGTTGCCATGGGACGAATCGATCGTAGGAAGAGACGCTTTTCTGCAGACGGTTGTTGAGGCCTGTGCGTCTTCCTTAGTTGTTCTCGACGAAACTGGAGCGATTCTGTTCTCGAGCAAGTCCTGGTGTTCGTCCGCACCGCGGGATCGCGATGGCAGTGGCCAGGGTTTATCGTTATTGACATCTTTCAGGCGAGAGCATCGCTCTAGCAGTGTTTCCTCCCGCGCCTCGTTAGTCCTACGCGACGACATCGGAGAAATTCTGCGTTGCACTTTGTCGGAGTTTCACCGCGAATACTACTGCCTGGACGATGGTGCCAAAAGAATATTTGACGTACACGTTGTCCGGCTCAATCTTTCTGAACCTGATCGGTTTCGAGTGAAGAGCTCACTAAGGAGCGCGAGGCAGAGAAGAGACTGCGCGATTTGGGCAGGCACCTGATTTCAATCCAGGAAGAAGAGCGAAGCAGAGTTGCTCTGGAACTCCATGATGATCTTAGTCAGAGACTGGCTCTGCTTTCACTTGAACTCGACCAGGCCTCGCGGCGAATTCCTGAAATACAGAAAGATTTTCGGATGAGCATTCAAGGTGTGCGGGCCTCGGTTGACGATATCTTCAATACGGTTCAGCGCGTGGCCTATCAACTCCATCCCGCGAAATTGGATCAACTGGGACTGTCCGCTTCAGTAATAAGCCTTTGTGAAGAGATTTCCCGGATCCATGAAATCAAAATTACTTTTCGAGATCGCGGTTGCCTGAGTTGTCTCGCGAAGGAGGTGACTCATTGTCTATATAGAATCGCCCAGGAATCTCTGCGAAATGTAATCAAACATAGTGGCTCGCGGAAAGCCACGGTGGTCCTTTCGGCAAAGGGCGGGGTCGTGAGCCTGTCGGTATCCGATTCAGGCAGAGGTTTTGACTTGCATTCGGCTCAGGCGAAAAGTGGTCTTGGTCTGACTGGCATGACCGAGCGACTCAGATTGGTGGGTGGCGAGATTTCGATTGTGTCAAACGATCGCGGCACGAGAATCAGAGTGTCGATGCCTACAAGTGGCGAACAGCCAAAACCTAAAAGTTTGCAATACAAACTATCGCCGGTCTTAACGGGTTACAGCGTGCGTCAGTGCTAAACGCCCAGGATGGTCAGGCGCGAACTGCCTGAATTTTCAAAGGAGTAAGTAGATGACAAGTTCACGAATTATTTTGGCAGATGATCATAGACTGCTGTTGGATGCGTTCAAACTAATCCTGGAACCACATTTTGATGTAGTGGCAACTTTTTCTGATGGAAGATCATTGCTTGAAGGAGCGCCTAAGCTCGAACCAGATGTGATCGTTTCGGATATCGGAATGCCTGTGATGAATGGTTTGATCGCAGGCCAGCGGTTATTGGAGATACTACCCAAGGTAAAGTTGATCTTCCTCACTGTGAATGACGATCCTGACCTTGCTACTGAGGCCTTCCGAATCGGGGCATCGGGATACCTGGTAAAAAATGTCGCGGCGTCGGAACTGGTCCAGGCTGTCCGCGAAGTGCTACAAGGAGAAAGAAGTGCTTCAACTCCTGGCGGAAGGTCGTTCGATGAAGGAGGCGGCTATGGTGCTACACGTCGCGCCGCGTACAGTTGCTTTTCACAAGTACACACTGATGAGCCAGCTTAAACTCAAGAACAATGCCGAACTGGTTCAGTTTGCAATGAGGAGCGCGATTGTGGCGGCGTGAGGAAGATCGCATTTGTCAGAACTCTGCGACTTTGGTCCAAACCTATTAATGCGAATGGAGAAAGAAATAGATCGCCGTAGAAACGTTGCTCAGACTTTTTCGCAACGGTGCAGCTCCAGATATGCAAATCTTCCTTACTGATGGACGTTTTTCCCAAACTGAGAAAAGGTTGAGCAGCGACGAACGGAAGCGTACACTGACGCAACCGAAATATTGCCCCGCACGTTTGGCCCAAGCCGATGCAAGCTGTGAAGTACGCTTCGAAAACCGGGTCGGGGTCTATCATAACCTTGACACTCTTCCTCCTCTCACTGGGGATTACCGCGTTCGGACAGTCCACTTCATCCATCGAAGGACAAGTAACCGACCAGAACGGCTCTGTTGTTACAGGCGCTGAAATCATTGTGTCGAGTTCCGCAATTGCCATTCACAGAAAAGCACTAACAGACGACATTGGCAGATATCAAATTGCTTCGTTGCCCGTTGGTGAATATCGCATCGACATTCGCGCTCGGGGCTTTAAGACGCAGATCGTGGAAGTCGTCCGCGTCGAGATTGGGCGGCCCGTAAGGCAGAACTTCGAACTCAGGCTCGGCGATGTTTCGGAGCAGATCATCGTTACTCCAAACAGCAATCTGATGGACCAAACGACTGTCTCTATGGGTCACATCATCGACCGGCAGACTGTCCAGCAGATTCCGCTCAATGGCCGCCACTTCATTGACCTCGGCCTACTCGTGCCAGGCTCGGTTACTCCTCCTCAGAATGGCAACCTCTCGGCGCCGACGCGCGGCCAGGGAATGCAGGCCATGAACACCGCCGGAAATCGCGAAGACAACGTCAATTATCAAATCAACGGGATCAACTTCAACGACCTCGTTAACAACATCATCACCATGCTGCCGCCGATAAGCAGCATTCAAGAATTCATGATCGACAACTCGACCTTTAGCGCTGAGTACGGCCGTAACTCGGGTTCCGTCGTAAACATTGCAACGCGGTCCGGCACGAACAAGTATCACGGCGAACTGATCGAGTTCTTTCGGAATGACGCTCTGGACGCCCGCAATTATTTCGATTTCAATTCCAGTAAGGCCCAGCCCTTTAAACGTAACCAATTTGGTGGCTCAATTGGCGGCCCACTAGTTTTGCCGCACTTTGGCGAGGGAGGGTCAACGAGTAGCTACGACGGCAAAGACCGGACTTTCTTTTTCTTCGCCTACGAAGGATTACGACAGCGTCAAGCTGTAAACTTGAACACCGTCGTTCTTAGTGACCAGCAGCGACTGGCTGTCACCGACCCCATCGTTAGAAAGCTGATCGAATTCATTCCGCGGGCCAACTTCATCGATTCATCTGGCGCAGCTCGTTTTGTCGGAGTGACGCCGGCCAAAGCCCTGGTGGACCAGTGGTCGATCGACGTCAGCCATAATCTCAACCGGGATAATCGATTGCACGGCTACTACGCAGTGCAACGCGACGACCGTAATGAGCCGACGTTGCTGGGCAATAACCTTCCGGGCTTTGGCGATGTTCGCCGTAACCTAAAACAAATCTTCACGATTAATCTGACCAGCGTTTTTAATAACACCACCGTGAACGAAGCACGCTTTGGTTTTAATCGATTCTCGTTCAGGGGAACGGCTCGAGCCTCATTGAACCCGAGAGATTCTCAGATCATGAATGGCATTAGCGAGCCAGTTGAATTGCCGCAGATCAATGTCGCGGGCGCTTTCAATTTCGGGGGCCCGCGTCAGGTACCCCAGGGACGCGGCGATACTAGCTTTGTGGTATCTGACACTTTAAGTCGATTGAGCGGGTCACACTCGATCAAAGCAGGCGGGGAATACCGTCGCTTCTTCAGCAACTTTTTCATGACCGACGTGGGCCTGTTCAACTTTCCCAGTATCGCTGCATTCAACCTGGGTAACGCCAACTCGTTTGCAATCACTCTACCGGGGACTGCCAGTAGTATCGCGCAGACTGCGCTGGACC
>QHXL01000605.1:0-292 GCA_003222935.1 Acidobacteriota bacterium | reverse complement strand
TCCGTCGCGTGCTGCGCTTCTCAGGGTAGGCGTCGACATCGATCAGGTTTACCACACAAACACTGCAAACTTTCAACCTCGTGTCGGACTGGCGTGGGACCCGTTCAAGAATGGCAAGACTTCAGTGCGCGTGGCTTACGCGATCATGACGGAGCAGCCCACGATTACCGCCGTACTCAGCACCACCTTTAATCCACCGCTCGCCACGCCGCTTAGTTTTACTGGAACCGTTCGTTTCGATAATGCTCGGGCTCTGGCCACCTCGGCCGGCATAGCCCCGACTACTATCGAT
>QHXL01000604.1:494-2065 GCA_003222935.1 Acidobacteriota bacterium | reverse complement strand
ACTCTTGGACCATCCAAACCGTCTGGAGCAATCAGGGTCTTTTCAACCGGAACGAACGCCTTAACTTCTTTTTGCTGGCGCTCAAACAATATTTTTACTTTCTGCGCTCGCTGCTTCGAAAAGTCAGAGGAAAATTGAATCAACAATGAGCGAATACTTCCGTTACGGCCACCAATTCGCCAGGGCTCGAGCTGGCGAACAGCAGCAGCCAGTTCCTGTCCGGAGTCGTCAACTACGCGAACTCGACGCGTGTCTGAAAGGAATCCCGGAGGCAGCGGCAATCCGAAACTCACAGTCTCAACGCCCGGGTTCTTCACTCGCGCCTCAAGCACAACTTCCAATGCTTTGCGCTCGCGTAGCTTCCCGAATGACACGACTGATCTCACTGCCAGCAGCGACATCAATCCGGCCTGCACAAACGATCGCCTGTTAATTTTCGATTCAACCATAGGACCATCTGCCTGCTTTTGACCTAGCTCTGCAAACCTAACAAGCGCGCAGCGTTTTCGTAGTAAACCTTACGCAGAATTGATTCTGGCAATCCGATTCCATAAATGCGCCATCTACCCTGCGGTGGTTTCGGCGCCGGCGCGTAGTCGAAGTACTCGTCCTCCGTCTCCAGAAATCGGTAATAGATCTCGTAGAGTTCTTCACCGAAGATTTGTTGCGGCGTTTCGTCGCCGTGCGGAACGGCGTCGGTTCCGAAGAGAATGCGATCCTGATACTTATCGAAAAATTTACGAGTTGTGCGAGGCTGCCGACCAAGTTCTCCAATTCGGGCTCCAATTTCAAGATGCATGTTTGGATATCGATCCAACAGTTCAGACATGTAGCCGAGGTTCTCTGAATCACCAAAATGGAGGACGACAAACTGGGTCTTTGGATGTCGGGCGACGACACGATTACGCGCCTCCATCAGTTCGGCATTACTAGGGAAATCTTTACCATGAAAAGACCAATCCGGATGAGCACTGAGTTCTTCATATCGCTCGTTGAAACGATCAGTCGGTAAAAAGAACGCCTCGGGATCTGAAGTGTGAATCGCAATCGGCATGCGATTAGCTCCGGCAGCTTCCCACATCTGATCAAAACGACGATCGTCAATCTTGACCAGAGGTCCCGCAGTAATCTGCTCGCGCAGATAGAGACCCAGGGTCTTCAGCAGTTTCACTCCTTTCGCACCAAGCGCGTGAGCGTGGGAGATTTGATCAGCTTGAAATTGTGAGTAGTTTGCTTCTCTGATCTTTTCAAACCATGGTTCAGTAAAGACAATGAATCGATCGGGGTGTGGCTTTTGCCAGTACGCTATTGTCTGTTCCAGTACCGGACCGTAACCGCCAGTGAGGTTTACCATCGTTCTCACATTCTTTCGATCCATCACCGGCAACACTTCCTCGACCGGCATGTTGTTCTTCAATTCGGGCTTTCCACCTCGCCGAGTAGACCACGACAGATGAGTGTGAAAATCGATTAACGGAAAACGGGAACGCGGGACCTTTGTCTCCGCAACATGCAGCATGCTCTTCGGGAGGTAGTCCTCCAGCGCCAGTTTTCCTTGAGCTTTTTCCGCT
>QHXL01000604.1:0-423 GCA_003222935.1 Acidobacteriota bacterium | reverse complement strand
ACGCATTCCTCTGTCCCCTTCTTTCGAATTGATTCCCACTTGCCGCCTCAGAAACACGCTGCTACGGGTTTGCGGTCCTGACTCATTGCCGGTAGGTAAGTTGCTAGCGCAAACAAACCTTATTAGGAGTCGCTTTTCTGGATCTCTCCAGATCTGCTTTCCGCACTGATTTCACGCAACAGTTTTTGGAGAGGTTTTTAGTTTTCAAGGCTGACTGAATGAGCGTCTTATAGCATCGACAAAGTCAAATCGGCAAGATTTCATCCAAACGGACGAGCAAGGACCTACTCATCGGAAGCTTGGCAATCGACTACATTTCGACGACTCTGATGGAGTTCAGCGGCAGTCACGCTTTCTACATTCTCTCTTGTGAGGGCTGGCTTCGAATGCTATAAGAGCCGTCCAGACCAGTTACAGCGTGGA
>QHXL01000044.1:496-7757 GCA_003222935.1 Acidobacteriota bacterium | reverse complement strand
CCACGGAAGTCGATCACGTCGTCGCGGTTTCGAACATTGTGAGTCAACACAAGAGTGTGTGGCGATCTGCGATTGTGGGGGCGATGTGGGGAGCGGGTCACACGTTAGCGTTGTTGGTAGTCGGCGTCATCGTGCTGACACTTCGAATAGCGATTCCTGAACGAGTGAGTGGGTGGTTGGAATTTGCAGTTGCGCTCATGATCATTGGTTTGGGATTAAGCGCCCTGTGGCGAACATTGAGGAAGGGACGTGAGGTCCACGTTCACCACCACTCTCACGACGGTGTTTCACACAAGCACATACACTTTCATGAGAAAGAAACCCGCCACGCCCCTCCAGCTGCGTCGGTGCACTCACATGCAATTACAAGTGTTGGTTGGAAACCAGTTTTGATCGGTACGATGCACGGGTTGGCTGGTTCCGGAGCGTTGACGTTGCTGGTACTGACTCAGATTTCTTCTACCGTGGTTGGTCTTTTATATCTAACAGTCTTTGGGTTAGGATCGATTGTCGGGATGCTTCTGATGTCTGGATTGATTGGATTGCCGTTCGCCCTCACCTCTAAAAACCTTACCAGTGTTCATCATCGGTTACAGGCCGTGGCTGCTGTTCTGAGTATTTGCTTCGGAGTTTGGTATGCCTACGCGACAGGACTTGGCCGCGGGTTGTTTCAGTAGAGTTTCGAGCTGCTTTAGAGTCTCTCCAAAAGTCAGGACCAGCGAAAAAAGGAATTGGATGAAGTACAAGTTAGGAAGGGCGGTTTACCCCCGCCGGTCTAACTAACTGCTACCCCTCAGATTTCTTTTAGTCAGACCAGCGGGGGTAAACCGCCTTTCCTAACTTGCACTATTCGCAAGAGCCTCTAAAGCCTTTCGATTTTTATTAGTTCGCTTCCAGGAACACCGGATCACAAGTCACACGAACAAATACGAACGAAATCTTTATTTACTCAGAGCTCTAAAGTTTTATTTTTTGACGTGTCTCTTAAGGAAATCAAAGATTGCCACGTGGCCGGCGGGAAGCTTGCCGTTGTAGAAGTAGAATCCAATATTCAGTGAATGATCGAGATCGTCGAAGTAATAAAATTCGAAGTTCTTCTTGCCCTCTTTCTTCGCGCGTTCTTCGAGATTGCGAACACCAGCAATTGGGACGGAAATATCTTGTGCACCTTGAAAGAAACCGATCGGTTGTTTCAATTGAGAAAGGAAGTCCGAGATCGGTTTGTGAGCGAAATGGTCCTGGAACCAACCCTTCGGAGTAGCGACCGCGGCCGCAGACTTAAGCCACGCGTTTAATATTTCCCAGTTTTCCGTATCGGCGGCTTGTACCAATACCGACGACAACGCTCTTCTATCTTCGACGGTAAAGAACCCGTCATTGTCCTTGTCGAAAATTTTGAAATCGATGTTCGTTAGACTTCGTTTCCGAAACCCCGAACGATCCTTCTCAAATTCCTCACGCGAGATTCTTCCATCTTTGTCGATATCAAAATAACCCAGGTAGGCGACATATGAACCGTCAGTAACGATGTATTTGAAGTTCTCTCGCATGTTGCTGGTCAACACTCCGTAGAGCAATAAACCCTTGACCTGTTTGGGGACTCGCGAGGCGACTTCAGCAGCGAGTAACGTGCCTTCGCTGGCGCCAATCAGAAATATTTGAGAAGCGTCCACTCCCTTTTGTTTTCGGACAATTTCGATCGCAGCGATAACGTCGCGAACTTTATTTTCGAGAGAGCTCGTGTTGTAGATATCCCAATCGATCTTTTCATAGCGAGGCAGATCCGGGCCCATTTGAATTCCACGACCCTCGTAGCTAAAGAACCCAACGTTCATTTCAGGAAGTTTCTCGCGATAGAGATCGAAGTAGTTGAAAGTACCGTTTTTCCCACCCCTTCGCTTCATGTCAACGGTCATACCTTCGGCGCATTGCACGTAGATAAGAATCGCGTGGCGCCCGGGCGTATCGGGCAGAGTTAGTTTGCCGAACAGATCGTAACCGTCGAAGGTTTTAAAGGAGACTTCGTCAGTGTGAGACTTGACCGGAAGTGGCTGCGGTTTTGTTTCCGTCTGCGCTACGCCAACTGCCGGCACTAGAATTAGCAAAACTAACAAAACGAAAAACCGAGAAGTCGAGAGCATGAGGTGGTTCTCCTTTTAACGTTACGGTTTGAACTACATTTCAGAACTTAATCCATGTACCGACCTTTTCTATTTGAGCTCGTTGATACAAATACTCAGCGCAAGCCATGTCTTCAACGGCGAGTCCTAATGATTTGAAAAGAGTGATGTCGTCAGCGGAAGTGCGGCCTCGTTTTTGTCCGAGCAGTACTTCACCGACTTCAGCGATGATGTCGTTCGGTCCAATTAGTCCTTCTTTCAACGGCAGTAGATAGTCTCCTGCTTCATTTAATGCCGACTCGCGTCTATCGACAAAAAATCGAGACGCTACCATCGTTGCACTGTCGATCTCGCGTGCTTCCGGTGAGTAGGTGCCGATCGCATTGATGTGAGCCCCGTCTGAAATCCACTCGCGGCGCAGCACAGGTTGCCGAGAACTCGTTGCGGTAACGATCAATTCTGCGTCTCTGAGGGCCTCCTCAATACTGCCTACTGGTTCAATCGGAAAGGGAAGTGTAGTACGCATCTCTTTCGCTAATTGTTTTGGATGTTCCGGATTGCGGCTGACCACTCGCGCTCGCCTTATTGAGCGAACCTGCGAAAGTGCTACGAGGTGAGTTCGTGCCTGGACACCCGAGCCAATTATCGTTAGTTCACTTGCATCGTTGCGGGAAAGAAGTTTGGTCGCGACTGCCGAGACAGCCGCTGTTCTCAGCGCGGTTATCGCAGAGGCATTGATGATCGCGAGGAGTTCGCCCGTTTCACCACTTGAGAGCAGCACGCAGCCTTGATGTGCGTCCTTCCCAAACGCCGGGTTTCCATGAAAGAAGCAAATTGCTTTCAATCCATAAGCGCTTCCTTCACCTCGTCGGTACGCAGGCATCATCGCCAATACACCGCGGGCATCAGGCGGGCGAAGGACCATACGGAGTGGTTGCACCAGGTTGCCACTCGAGAGATCAGCGAGTGCTTCCGCCATTAACTCGATGCACACGTTCATTGTGAGCAGTTGATTTACTTCAGCGGCGTTAAGCAGGAGCACGCTTTGGAGTTGGTGCGACATTGGCGGTTTGTTAGCGGTTCTCTCAATACCCCAAAAGGTAAGTGTTGTAAACGTCGAGCATACGTAATCGTTGATACTCCCGCCTCTTCTGAGAATTCCTCACAATGTCAGATCGCATTTTGATAGCGAAATAGGGCAAAAAGACGGTTCGCTGATTTTGGCACACTCATTGCCAAAAGGAATGGCGGAGGAACAAGAATGAGAAAGCTAGCCCCAAGCATAGTTTTTTTGTTGGCACTGAGCTTCGCAGCAATTCCGGTTGGAGCACAAACACGCGGACGTTGCGCGACAAACAGTCGAACCAACTACGGCAGACGATACGACCAGGGTCGGGTTTATAACGACAGGGTTTACCGTGAATCAGGTTATCGAAACAACGTTTACAGCGGTTCACGCTATGACAGCAGTTCCCGTTATGGAAGTGATGGTTACTACCGCGACAGGTCAGTTTGGGAGAGCTCGCGCGACAAGATAACAACTGGTATTGGCGCGGGAGCAGGTACGGTCGTGGGCGCGGCGATTGGTGGTAGAAAAGGTGCAATTATCGGCGCAATTGCCGGCGGTGGAGGAGCGGCACTTTACACCTACGTACTGCGCAACAAGAACCGTCGACGTTACTAAGTTTTGGAATAACGAGTTCGGTCACACATTGCAAGATGAGTGGCCTTGTGGGGGCCCGGATGTGAAGGGGAGAGCACATCCGGGCTCTAACATTTTGAGGTCGCGCGTTCGCGACGAGAGCGCTTATTTAAATCATGGATCATTGGTCATTTTCCATTTGTCATTAGTCATTGGTAGGAACGTAAGTAGTTCGTGGCCTTCAAAATGACAAATGAGAAATGGAAAATCACCAATGATCAATAAATCCTTCATCCGTTCAAAGCCCACTCGCCATGGCAAATAGCCGCACGACCGGTATTCTGTTATAGATATTCTGTACTTCAGAAAAAGGTCGGAGTGACTGATGGAATTCCATGAGAACGTTCTCGGGTTGATTGGTCGTACACCGCTTGTGCGACTCAACCGCCTGGCCAAGGGTGTAAAGGCGAAAATTTTCGCCAAAATGGAGAATCTCAATCCCGGCTATTCGGTTAAAGATCGAATTGGCGTGGCAATGATTGAGGCCGCTGAAAAAGACGGCTCTCTGAAACCTGGTGGTACGGTGATCGAGGCTACCTCAGGCAACACCGGTATCGGTTTAGCCCTGGCAGCAGCAGTTAAAGGCTACAAGTGCATCTTTGTGATGACCGACAAGGCCTCGGTCGAGAAGTCGAGATACTTGAAGGCGCTCGGGGCCGACGTTGTCATTACACCCGTCTCTGCAAAACCCGGAACACCCGATCACTACGTTTCCACTGCGCGTCGCATCGCCGCCGAGACACCAAATTCGTTCTATCCTGATCAATATTCGAATCCGGCAAACCCCGAAGCTCACTATCGAACAACCGGTCCTGAAGTCTGGGACCAGACGGATGGGAAGATTACTCACTTTGTTGCCGGTCTTGGCACAGGTGGAACGATCTCCGGCACCGGCAGATTCCTAAAAGAAAAGAATCCGGCCATCAAGATCATCGGCGCCGATCCATACGGTTCGATATTCAAGACATACAAAGAGACCGGGAAACTCGTCGAAGCGACACCCTACCTTGTTGAAGGTATTGGCCAGGAGATTGTGCCGCCCAATGTTCACATCAAGTACGTTGACGAAGTAATTAATGTTACCGATAGCGACTCATTCGAATTGTCGAGACAGTTGGGGCGGATGGAAGGAATTTTTTGCGGCGGCTCGACCGGGACAAACCTGGCCGCAGCACTTCGTGTCGCGAGCACGCTCGACGAAAATGGAATCGTCGTCTTTATTGTTTGCGATACAGGCGAGCATTACCTTACGAAGCATCATTCCGACGAGTGGTTGAAAGAGAAACGCTTACTCGAACCACAAAAGATCACTGCCGGTTTGATAAGCGGAACTAAGAAACCTCAAGCTCCCAAAGCACTCGTATCAGTGATGCCAACTGAAACGGTTGGTGACGCGTTGGCGAAAATGGACGAGCTTGGACTAACGCAGATCCCGGTTTTAGACGAAGGGCGCGCCGTTGGTGCGTTGCGTGAGAATCGAGTGCTCGCGAAAGTCGTCCGAGATCGCGACCTTCTCAATACCCCCGTGAGTGAAGTGATGGAATCGAGCTTTCCCACCGTTGATGTGGATGCGAGTTCAAATGAAGTCACGAGGCGACTCCAAATAAGTCCGGCCGTGCTGGTCGAAGAATACGGACGCATCGTGGGCATAATCACCAGGCACGACGTGTTGGATCTTAAACTGAGACCGTAACGAATTTCACGAAGGTAGGCTGAAGACGTACCTCGAAGAGATGTATGGCGAAAGAGGAAAAAGTATTAGCGGCAAATCGTGCTGCGTTTTATAACTATCACATCTCCGACAAGTACGAAGCTGGTATAGCGCTGACTGGAACTGAAGTTAAAAGCGCCATGGACGGACGCGTGCAATTGAAGGAAGCGTACGTTTCAGTTCGAGATGGCGAGGCTTGGTTGTTTAATGCTCACATTTCGCCTTATTCTCATGGTAACCGCGAGAATCACGAACCACTAAGGACGCGGAAGTTACTGCTTCACAAGCGCGAAATATCACGCCTGGACGAGGCAACTGCCCGGCAAGGAATGACTTTAGTCCCTACCCAGGTCTACTTGAAAAATGGTCGGATCAAGATTGAGGTCGGCGTGGCTCGCGGTAAGAAGATGTACGACAAGCGCGAAGCTGAGTTGAAGAAAACTGTGGAACGTGAAGCCAGGGCACAGTTAAAAGAACGCAATAGATAAAGCGGGTTGCAAGAACTCATCCCAAATTCATAGGAGAAAACACTCACATGCAAGTCGAAGCTAGTCAGGGGCCAATTGAACAGTTGGATGTTCAGGCTATTGCAGTCGCGGTCTTCAAGGATGAAAAACCGAACGAAGGATTCTTAAAAAAGTTAGACGAACTATCGGGTGGTCTGGTGAAGTCGATTATCGACGCCGAAGAGTTTTCCGGTAAAGAAGGTGAGACAGCCTATTTTCATTTGGTAGGAAATGATCGACTCCATTCACAACGACTCTTGCTGGTTGGTGTAGGCAGTGCTGACGAATACCGAACAGCGAGTGTTTCGAACATGGCGGGCACCGCAGTCCGTTCACTTCGAAGTAAGAATGCTAAGACAATCGCGGTCGTTCCGCGGCGCACTGAAGATACAGAAGCAGCCAGCTCTGCTGCTGTGCAGGGTGCATTCATATCAGTGTTTGATCCAGACAAATACAGAACGGTCGATAAAGAACAAAAGACCGTGGACCGACTGGTTGTAGTAATGGATGGAGACGGCGAAGCGGCGAAACGTGGAGTCGAGGCAGGGAAGGTAATTGGCGAATCAATAAACTTCACCCGCGATCTCGCCAACGAGCCTGGCGCGTACATGACTCCTTCAGACATGGCGGATCGCGCTCGCGAAATTGCAAACGAGTTTGGGTTAAGTATCGATGTCCTTGACGAAGCCCGCATGGAACAGGAAGGCATGGGATCGCTATTGAGCGTCTCACGCGGGTCGGAAGAGCCGGCGAAGTTAATCATACTCAAATACGTGCCAGCAAATTTCGACGAAAGTAGCGAAAGTAACAGGGAACTGCTTTCGTTTGTCGGTAAAGGCGTCACGTTCGACTCGGGCGGTATTTCACTCAAGCCCGGGGAGCACATGGAGCTGATGAAATACGACATGACCGGCGGCGCGACTGTGATGGGTGCGATGCGTGCGATAGCCCAACTCAAACCACCCATTCCAGTTCTGGGTGTCGCACCTTGTACGGAGAATCTCCCATCTGGCAAAGCAACTAAGCCGGGAGATGTCGTGCGAGCAATGACTGGCAAGACTATCGAAGTTATCAACACCGACGCAGAAGGCAGATTGATTCTTGCCGACGCTATAGCGTATGCGAAGAAACTTGGCGCCACGAAGATTATTGATATGGCGACCCTCACCGGGGCGGTGTCGATTGCACTTGGGGATGTGAACGCCGCTGTGCTTGGGACGGA
>QHXL01000044.1:0-472 GCA_003222935.1 Acidobacteriota bacterium | reverse complement strand
TACCGCTCGACAAGGAGTACTCCAAGCAAATCAAGTCGGACATCGCCGACATCAAGAATGTTGGTGGGCGAAAAGCCGGGACCATCACTGCCGCAGCGTTTCTTAAGGAATTTGCCGATGGAGTCGCGTGGGCTCATCTCGATATCGCCGGTACTGCCTGGGGCGACGATGCTAAGCCTTATCGATCAAAAGGTCCGACCGGTATCGCGTTACGAACTCTCCTGAAGATCGTCGAACGAGCAAGCAAGAACGTTGGCTAATTGCGGAAGTACGGTGTCTTCTGTTCTAACTGGTTGACAGTACATGTCTTCAACTGTTTACAGTTGTGACTGGACCGAGTTTGAATTCACTGTTTTTGCGAGGATTTTGAGGACAGGGCGGTTGGCACGAGGGTTGTTACTACCTCAGCAATTAGCCAAAGGGCGAGCCGCCTTATCCAAAACGTCCTCGCCCCCTCGATTGCCGCTCGAGG
>QHXL01000043.1:16103-16506 GCA_003222935.1 Acidobacteriota bacterium | reverse complement strand
CGCCGGCTCCGAGTCTCTGCGCTTGCACGGCCCATTCAACTGCATCCATGGCAATCTTCTGGCGACCGCCGTGCGTATAAACTTCCCAACCTTCGGCTGATTGGCGTCGCCGGGCATCGATCGCGACAACAACGCATTGAGAACCAAAGGTCTCGGCGCATTCGCTGATCAATTCCGGACTCTCAAGTGCGGCAGTATTCATTGTCACCTTGTCCGCACCGGATCGCAGAATTGCTCGAATGTCTTCAAGCTTGCGAAGACCTCCACCAACCGTGAAAGGAATAAACACTTCGTCAGCTACACGTCGTACCAGGCTTGTGACTATCTCGCGTCGATCGGATGAAGCGGTAATATCAAGAAAGACTAACTCATCGGCGCCTTCGAGGTCGTAACGTTTTGCCTG
>QHXL01000043.1:13630-16084 GCA_003222935.1 Acidobacteriota bacterium | reverse complement strand
TAACGACGCGGCCGTTATCAACATCAAGACAAGGAATAATCCGTTTCGCTAACATTATTAATGTCCGATATGCCCCTTATGTCCGATATGCTTTAGCTTGTCGTGATTTGGTTTAACGGATCCTTCGCTACTACAAAACTAAAGAGCCTCTTGCCAAAGTCAGCCTTCTGAATTTCAGAGGACACATTAGCTAATTTTCAGGTTGGGAAGGTGGACCCTGTCCCCGCCGTCTCCCTTGATCTCGGTGGCTTCTTTAGTAAATCTCAGCGGGGACAGGGTCCACCTTCCCAACCTGAAAATATTCTTAAAGTTCTTTCACTGCTCTGAGTCACAATTTTGCAAGAGCCTCTCTAAAGCATATCGAACATCAATCCGCGAAGTTCGCGAGCATTCTCAAGCCTGCCACAAATATTCCCTTCTGCAACCACCGAGGCGTACCGTTGTCCATACTCGGTCTCGCCAATCACCGTATCGTCGTTCGCAGGTTCGCAGAAGAACGAGTGGACGAAGTAGCAGAACGAATCATCCGGAACGCCTGCAAACAGCGGATGTTCTCGTCGCTGCTTGACCTGATTCCACCCCACTTGAGGCACAACCAGATCGTGAAGTTCATCGTTGAATTTACGTACTCTTCCTTTCAACAGACCAAGTCCTTTCGACTTCCCAAACTCGTCCGACTCTTCAAACAACATCTGCATCCCGACAGCGGCGCACCGGCGCCAACTCGTTCGCGGATCAACTGATCAAGTCCGCGCTCGCGCAACCCCCTCATACATGCGGCGAATGCGCCAACGCCCGGTAACACCAGACGGTCGGCTTTTTGTAATTCTCCTTCGTCACTACTGATGATCGCTTCAACATTCGTGGCGGCAAAAGCTTTCTCAACCGAACGAAGGTTGCCAACGCCATAGTCGATAATTGCAATGTTGGTCATAGGTCTAGAGCGAACCTTTTGTACTTGGCACACCCACAACACGTGGATTGAGATCGACGGCCTGGCGTAAAGCCTTTGTCGTAGCCTTAAAAGTTCCTTCCAACATGTGATGAGTATTGCGTCCGCGCAGACAATCGACGTGCAAATTGAACTTCGCTGTCTCTGCGAACGAACGCCAGAAGTGTTCGGCCAACTCGACGGAAAAATTTCCGATCCGCTGTCGTTTGGTTTGCACTTCATAAACAAGATAGAACCGCCCGGATAAATCGATGACCGAGCGGCACAGCGCTTCATCCATCGGAACAATCGCATCGCCGTAACGGTTAATCCCTTTCTTTTCACCTAGAGCTTCAACCAACGCCTTACCGAGCGTAATCGCGATATCTTCAACCGAGTGATGGTCGTCAACTTCGAGATCGCCTTTACATGTCACGGTCAGGTCGAACAATCCATGCTTTGCAAACAACGTGAGCATGTGATCGAGAAACGGCAGTCCGGTTGATATCTTTGAACGACCACTGCCATCAAGATTCAATGCGACGCGAATGTCCGTCTCCTTGGTCTTGCGATGGATCGTCGCTGATCGACTTGTCATTATTTTTGCAACCATAGCTTTCAGAAGGCCTGTCTCTAAGTGCAAGTTGGGAAGGGTGGCTTGCCCCGCTGGTCGGAGTCAAGAAACCGGATCGAGCGGGGGTAAACCACCCTTCCCAACTTGCACTGGTTGGAGTTGCGCGTTGATATCTCTGAACCCCTCAAGAAGGAGTTGGTTCTCCCTGGGTGTACCCACACTAATCCGAATGTACTCACTCAGCATTGGATAACCGCTGACGTCGCGCACCAGGATGTCGCGTTTGAGAAACTCTTCGAAAAGCCGACGCGGCTGCATCGCGGACTTCACGATCATGAAATTCGCTCGTGACTCAACAGGCTCGAAACCTTCAATCAAGTTCAACCCTTCCAAGATTGTTCGACGTTCCCTGATGATCTCTTCTACAAGCGGACGAAGTTCACTTTCGTAGAGTTCCAGCGCAACTTCCGCTGCGGTTTGCGAAAAAGCGTTGAGGTTGTAAGGCAGCACTGCCTTCCGAATCTCTGTCACTAAATCTGGCGCTGCCAGTAAATAACCGACACGAAAGGCGGCCAGTCCCATCGCTTTTGAAAAGGTCCGCAACACTACGAGGTTGTCGAATTCATTTAACAGTGAAACGACCGAATGTTCCGCAAACTCATGGTAAGCCTCGTCGATAACGACCAGACCTGATGCCGAGCGCAATATCTGTCGCAGTTGATCATCATGAACCACACACCCGGTCGGATTGTTCGGCGAACAGAGAATGATCACGTCGGGACACGTATCGTTAATCTTCTCGAGCAATCGCGGTATGTCGAACTGAAAAGCCCCAGTCAACGGGACGCTGTCTATCTCGCCACCTAGAACCGTCGTCACCTGTCGATACAAAGCGAACGTGGGTTCTGCAATCAACACTCGCTTTCCTTCAGCGACTGTTACCATTAAA
>QHXL01000043.1:5847-13604 GCA_003222935.1 Acidobacteriota bacterium | reverse complement strand
CTTTCCTTCAGCGACTGTTACCATTAAAAGGCCTTGAATCAACTCATTTGAGCCATTACCCGCAATCACTCCGTCAGCTTTCCACGCAGAAAATACAGCCAGCTTCTCGTGCAAACTCACAGGGATAAAGTTTGGATAGCGTGACCACCGTCGGTTCGCCAGACGTCTTAACGTTTCTTCCTTAATGGCAGCGGGTGCATCGTTAGGGTTCTCGTTTTGATTCAGTTTCACCGATGCAGAATGAGGCGATAGCGAATACGCCTTCAGGTCGCGAACCGCTGGCTTAATTGTGCGAAGAAAATCGCTCATGAATTTACTTCTCTAGTCTGATAAGTGCCGACCGTGCGTGTCCAACCAGGCCTTCGGCGTTTGCTAACGACGCGATCTGTTCCGCCGCGTTCCCCATAGCTAGTTTTGAATAACCGATGAGGCTTGTTCTCTTCACAAAATCGTAAACACCCAACGCCGACGAAAACCTCGCAGTCCTTCCCGTAGGCAAGACGTGGTTCGGACCGGCGAAATAGTCGCCCACTGCTTCCGGCGAATATGGGCCAAAAAAGATCGCGCCCGCATGTTTGATACCTTCAGCGGTAGCTTCATTATCCGTTGTCAGAAGTTGTAAGTGCTCGGGCGCAAGCTCATTTACGATATCCGACGCCTCACTAACACTCTCGACCAACACAATTGCGCCATAGCTATTCAGAGACGCCCGTGCAATCGAAGTCCTCGGTAGCGAAGACAACTGACGTTCAATCTCTGTTACTACTTCGTTCGCGACTATCTCGCTCGTTGTAATCAGCACGGCCGATGCGTCTTCACCATGTTCAGCCTGGGCCAGCAGATCCGCTGCGATATAATCTGCTCGCGCCGACTCATCGCCAACAATCACCACTTCACTTGGCCCGGCTATGGAGTCAATCCCCACCGAACCAAACACAAGCTTCTTTGCCGCGGCGACATACCTGTTGCCCGGACCTGTGATCTTGTCGACACGCGGGATCGTCTCAGTTCCGAATGCGAGTGCAGCGATTGCTTGCGCACCACCCACAGCAAAAACTTCATTAACGCCGAGTTCAACGAGTGCGGCGGCCACGGCCGGATTGTTGCGCACAGTCCCGGGCGGAGTAGTAACTGCGATCCTTGTGACTCCTGCGACCTGGGCAGGAACAACGTTCATCACGACTGACGACGGATATGCAGCAGTGCCACCGGGAACATACAATCCCACAGATTCAATCGGAGTTATCTTCTGACCGAGCCTGACTTGATCTTGAGTTGTGTCGATCCATGACTCTTCACGCTGTCGTTCGTGGAACGCCCTGACATTCCGAATTGATGCTCGCAATGCTAGCAGCACACCGTTCTCGACACGCGATGCCGATTGCTGAAGTACCTCGCGCGAGACACGCAAGTCCGAGACGCCGAGTTCCATATGATCAAACCGCGACGTGTATTCCAGCAGTGCGATGTCTCCACGTGTGCGAACATCTTCGATAATGGCAGATACAACACCGAGCAAGGCCGAATCGACACCTACACTTCTGGACGCGAGTCGAGCCATAAACTCGAGCCGCCCCTCTCGATCTGACTTTGGAATGATTCGTATCACGCTGCGGTTACTCCTTTAATCGCACCTGAAAGCGCACTCGTCAGACAGCCAATCTCTTCGGTTTTCAGCTGGTAACTCGCGCGGTTAACCACCAGACGACCAGTCGACTGAGTTATTTCCTCAACTACTTGAAGTCCGTTTTCCCGTAGTGTTCTTCCGGTTTCGACTAAATCGACGATGACATCGGCTAGCCCGAGCGCCGGCGCAAGTTCAACTGAACCTGACAGTGGAATGACCTCGACGGGGATTCCGCGAGCACCAAAATGAGCAGTCGTCACGCGAGCATACTTAGTCGCTACTCTCAGCATGCCGAACGACCGGCTGATAACTTTCGGATCTATCGCCGCAACAACCAGTCGGCATTTCGCTATTCCCAGGTCGAGTGGTAACAACACATCAGCATCCGACTCGAGAAGTACATCACGACCAACCACCCCGCAGTCAGCGATACCGTGTTCGACATAAACCGGAACGTCCGCGGGTTTGACGAAGATAAAGCGGTACTTGCCAGTCTGATCTTCCAAAGCAAGTTTGCGCGAAGCGACTTCAGCTACATCAAGGCTGATCCCCGCAGCTGCGAGCAAAGCCAGCGCGTCGTCCTGCATGCGTCCTTTTGCGACTGCGATCGTGATCATTCTTTTGACTCAACGCGAACTGCTTCGTTCAGGGCACGTCTCTTCACGACTTCTCTAAACGTGGTAGCGAGGTCGCTGGTTTGAATTGGCTTAGGGCCCTGACCGTCTGCTTTTGCTTGCGATTGCCGGCCCAGGACTTCGACAAGGGAATCGAGATTCAAGACGAAACCTACCGCCGGCTCTGGTCTACCAAAGTTTGCTGTCAAACTGTCGTAGCGCCCTCCGCGTCCAACGCGATAACCAATCCCACGAACGAATACCTTAAAACTTAGACCGGTGTAGTAGTTGAGTCCTGACACATCTGCCAGGTCTATCTCGAAACAGTTCTGCATCCCCAACGACTCGATTACTCGCCACAGATTCTTAATACGGCCCAGCGCGTCAATTGATTGCGAATTCTTGATGATCGCTGCAGCTTCATCGAGAACGTTCTCCTTACCTGTTGATAGAGCCAGCCTGGAAAGCGAGTGCACCAACTCAGAAGGAACTGAACGAGCAGCAAGGAATTGTTGGAGCTCAGATTGGTCACGAGTATCAACCAGCTTGCGAAGTTTCTCGCGAGAGTCGTCATCAAGGTTCAACTCCGCTAAGAGACCATTAAAAACGCTCACATCGTTGATCGTGATACGGAATGAATCTGTCAGACCGATGCGTTGCAAGATCTCGGCAGCGACCAGCAATACCTCCATATCGGCCGCGCCGGTATTTGTTCCGATCAGTTCGCAGCCCAACTGCGTATTCTCGCGTCGCCATTCTGCGTGCGACTGTTGCTGCTGACGAAAGACCGGGGCTGCATAACAGAGGCGGAGTGGACGTTTGTTGTCTGCAAGTAGTGTGGCCGCAACTCGGGCCACGGAAGAAGTGATGTCAGGACGCAGACTCAGCATGCGACCGTCCGCGTCAGTAAAACGGAAACTGGCTTGCGCCTCAGCCGCTCCCATTCCTTGTTCGAAAAGTGCGTAGTAGTCGACGGTGGGCGTTAGTACCTCCTCGTAACTCCAACCTTCGAACACGGACATTGCAGTATCCTCAACGGAGCGCCGCAGACGAGCTTCCGCGCCAAGGTAATAACGCATTCCAGCTGGTAAGTTGGTAAGCAGCATAGGTTCTAAATGTCCGATATGCTTCAGCTTGTCGTGACTCTGAATTGGTGCCTTCAAAGCTGTAACAAGAATCACGACAAGACGGACGCATATCGGACAATAAAAAACCCGCTGCCAGTGCTTCTGGTAGCGGGTTTGTCGAAGTCGTTGTGCGCTTTTCTTAGTTCAGCTCGTCAGCGCAGGAAACACGTTCGCCAGCCCGTCACCAGTGTGGTGGTGATGCCAATATGCTGCGTGGGTGTGAACGTTGGTTCCAAACATTGCACAGGGCTTATAACCGACGAGTTGAGCGCTTGTCAAACTTATCTTTCTGCCAGCTTACTACCAATTAGTGCCCTGGGTGTTTGATATGAATTCCCGGCTCCGTCTTTGAAGTGAAGAATCAAACTTGACCTGTTACTGTTCATCGCTTGCTCGGAGGCCTGAGGAAGAACAAATGTGAGGACACCTTCTACCTGTTTACTTTTAGCAATTGGCGAGTCAGCAGTTTTTAGCGCCAGGTCCTCCCTCGCCAGATCTACTGTCTTCTTCGTTCCCGGTAACTCAACGACTCCGTTAACTCGCACAGGTTCCAGCTGTTTTGAATTCTGGTTATTGGGCGAACTAACTTCCAGACTCCACCCTCTGGCGACACTGTCTGCGCCGACATTTTCAACCGACACCACCAACGAAATAGCCAGGTTATCAGGCTGACCAGGTACCGGATACATCGAGACGTTCTTGATGACGCCTGAAAACAACGGTCCTCCGACAGCAGAATTGGTGTTTGAATTAGAAACCGCCGGGCGACCTGGCTGACAGGATTGAAATACCAGCAACCCCAGGCAAAGAATTAAAAGTCGTAATGTTGTTTGAGTTAGGTTCATCAATAGAAGCTTCATCCACCGGGAATATATGGACGCGACTGCACTATATAGATCTGACCTTTCATATACGCCCATTCGATATCCTGATCGCGATATCCAAATACCCGCTTAATACCTGTGGCGGCGCGAACGAGTCTACGAATCACGTCGTCTGTTAACACCACTCGATCACCTGTGATCGGAACTTCCTTGAGGCCACCTTTTTCATCGAAAGTAAGCAGACTGTCTTCGGCGGAACGTGTTAACACTTGAATGGCGTTGGTCCTGGGTCGAAAAATGAGCTGTTCGGCAATTCGTTGGCCCTCAACCACCTTGATACCCAGTCCTCGCTTGGCGCTGATGTAGATCGCCCCTCGATTTTCTTTATCGAACGGATCAGTTGAGATCATCACTCCAGAGCTTTCGGAGTTAATTCCCTCTTGCAATAAGACAGCCATGAAAATCTTTAAGTAATCAACATTCGCTCGTTCGCGAAATTCATAAGCTTCGAAATTCCACAACGAGGCCCAAACACTTTTGATTGCCTCGATGAGTTCGTCGTCACCGCGAACATTAGGCACTGTCGAATACAAACCGGCGCCACTAAACTTCGGCAAATCTTCAGAGTTAGACGAACTACGCACGAACAATCCTTTGTTCGGGTATTCGCGGGCAACTTTATCCAGAATCTCTTTGCGAAGGTCAGGGTCAAACTCCCCTTTTTGAATTCGCGCGCGCAACTTCGTCAGTTGCTCGCGACGATACGCGGGATCATGAACAAACTTTTGGTCATTCAGCAGGGTGACTATCTGGTCATCAAACTTATTGAACTTGATGAATTCGTCGAAGTAGTAAAAAGGTATCGTGAAGCCGTTAGGTACAAGAATGCCGGGAAGTTTTGCGTTCATCACCTCGCCCAGGTTTGCTGACTTCCCTCCAAACGCGATACTCGACACTCGTCGCTGTTGAGATAGATCGAGCAGGCGTTCTTCTGACAAATTGAAGCGCGGTGTAATCACGTCGCGTCGCTCTTTCAAACGTCTTTCATACTCGTGCAACTGGTTAAGGTCAGCCCGCTTGATGCTGTAGTTCTCGCGGGTCGTCTCGAACGAAACCCACCAACCGTCGTACTGTTTGAACAATTGCTTCGCGTTCTTGATGTAAGCATTCGGAATTCCCCAACCCTTCGCCAGGAGATTGATATGCGAAAGTGGGGTCGATGGTTGCGACGTAATGATTCCCGCCACGGGTGGCAAATTGATTGGTACTTCGTCGAGTACCAGAATCTCGTTGAACCCTATCTCAACGTGATCGTCCAGTTTTTCGATGATGTGAATTCGGCCGATACCCCTGGCTAGATTCAGGGACTGGTAAGCCTGCTCCTTCGCTATGTCGCTCTGCAAAACACGGCGAACGCCGAGCAACGAACGCGATGCATCTTCCTGACGTAGTGAGTTTGGTTTGTAAGCAACTGGTGCGAAGAACGTCTTGTTGATGATCTCTCCGGTCAGTTGAATTTGATCAGTTGGGATTAGATCCCCTTCCCAAAACTCGTACGTCCAGCGCCGTAGCGGGACTTGATAGGCAATCGTTCCCAGGATGAAGCGACGGTTTGGTTTCAGATAGTTGTTGTCGAAAAACTCTTTGCCGCTCTCGAGTGAGAGATAGGTCCCGTTGACGAAGTCTTTATGGAAGCTGTAGCGCTTCTTATTCACATAGTAGATCTTGTTCTTGTCTTTCCGGTCGATCACGAACAGCGCATGAGGAAGGGCATAAGGCGTATTCGCGTCATAGGTGACTGAGATTGTTTCGAACTGCGCCTGGGAAGTGACGGCTGGCAGTGAACGTGGGCCACTTTGAGCGAGAGCTTCGCTCACTACAACCAAACAGAGACAAACTAGAAACAAGCAACGGGGCATATGTTCCTTCAGTATCAGCCGTTCGCCCTATAACTTTGCGGCGTAACGTGCGAGCGATTCTAACAGATCGTCAATATGCCGTTGTTGAGTTAGAAAGCTGTTGATGTTTACTCGCAGCGTGCGTCGGCCATTAAGCACTGTTGTCGTAAGCCAGGCTTCACCACTTCGTTCAATCATTTGCTGCAAACGCATCTGCAAACCATCGCGCTCTGGCCCGTCCATAATTTCAGCGGACTCAGGCTGGAATTGAAAACAACACACGGCCGTTTCCACTTCCCCGACTCGTCGGAATTCAGGCATCGCATCGAGGCGTTCGGCCAGGTATTTGGTAAGGCTTATGTGTCGTTCAACCGTAGCTGCGTAGCCTTCGCGACCCATGTACTTTATCGCCATCCACAATTTTAGTGAGTTGAATCGACGCGTTCCCATTTGACCATAACGGAAGAAGTCAAACTCGACATCAGCTCCACCACGGTCCTCGCTCAAGTACTCCGGACTCATATCAAACGCGTCACGCAAAACTTTTGCGCCATCTCTCACCAGCGTTGCGCCACAGGCAAAAGGAACAAACATCCATTTGTGCGGATCAAACGTAACCGAGTTCGCGAGACTAATTCCGCGTAGCAAGTTCTTATACTGATCGGAAAACGCGAGTGGTCCACCATAGGCAGCGTCAATGTGATACCAGCAATTGTTTTCGCGCGCGATTGCTGCCAGTTCTTCCAGCGGATCGATAACACCGGTGGAGGTAGTTCCGGCTACACCGACAATGCAACAGGCTAGGCGACCTTCCTCGCGATCGCGATCGATTTGTCTCCGAAGTTCGTCAACGCGGATGTGAAAGCGTTCGTCCGTCGGTATCTTCCTGACGCCGTCGCGACCCAGACCGAGAAGATCTGCACTCTTGTCGATTGAATAGTGACACTGCTCGGAAGCATAAATAACAAGTTCCCCCGGAGCAGTTCGGACCCCTCGATCTTTAATTGTCTCCACCACGTTGTCGCGCGCACATTTCAGTGCGATCAGGTTTGCTTCCGACCCCCCACTCGCCAACGTTCCGTAGGAAGCTGGACCGTAGTCAATCAAATCACATAACCAGCGAATCACTCGCGCTTCGATAATTGCGGACGCTGGTCCGTTCCGCCACGCCCCGGCGTTTTGATTCAGAACCGATGAAAGGGCATCGGCCCAAACTCCGATACTGTCCAAAGTAGCGCGGACTTGGGACAAGCATCGAATTCGGCGCGATATCTGTCCGAAAGCGTGCCAGAATCTCCTCGAGACTAATGCCTTTATCCGGGAGCGGTTCATTAAACAGACGTTCCATCTCGTTTGGCCCGGCTTCCGGCGCTACCCGTCTGGCATCGAGTTCCGTCACGTGGTCTACAATTAATTGAGGAACGAGCTGTCCTAAAAGTTTATGTTGCTCAACAATGTCGTCGATCATTTGGTGGCTCTCATTTTGGGATTAATTCCCGGAAAGAATCTCACGCCGTGTAACGCCGTTGCAAAGGGTGGGTTTAAGATTAACTTTGCGGTTGTTCTGAATAATGGACACTGAGAAGAACAAAATTTTGGGCGCTGCGATATCCGCAAGCATGAGCGGATATGGAGTTGAACTCTCTCAGCAGACCATTGAGGAACTG